>DAOUTV010000065.1 GCA_030668505.1 Desulfobacterales bacterium
ATGTGTAGAGAGGATGAGGGGGGTGCTTTTGTGAAACCAAAAGACAATATGAAAAGTACTGTGAAAGAATGCAAAACCGGATTTGAGACTCGCACGCATTTCCGTGAGCAACTTCCCGGACTTGTCGAAAATATTGTGGAGAGCTGTTATGATAAGGAATGTTTCGAGCACATCGATGCCGAATTGATTCCTTCTCGGGAGTCGGTTATTGATATGCTCAATCGCCTCCGAGAGATCCTTTTCCCCGGGTACTTCAACGAGGAAAAGATAGATCGTACTAATCTGAGATACCAAATAGGTCGATCCGTTGATGTCCTGTTTGAAATCCTCTCACAACAGATTATCCGTAGTTTGCAGCATGATTGCCTTCGCTACGATCAACCTTGTGTCGAATGCGTCAAACTGGGCTATGAAGAGGCTGTTAGAGCCCTGGAGTCGATCCCGAAAATCCGTAAGGTATTGGCCACGGACGTACATGCAGCATTTGATGGAGATCCGGCGGCAACAGGTTACGACGAGATTGTTTTCAGCTATCCGGGGCTCTTTGCCATAACTGTTTACCGGATAGCCCACCAATTATTTGAGCAGCATATCCCCCTCCTTCCCAGGATCATGACCGAATACGCCCACAGCGTTACAGGGATCGATATTCATCCGGGTGCCCGGATCGGAGAAAGTTTTTTCATTGATCACGGAACAGGGGTTGTTATAGGTGAGACAACAGTGATCGGCAAGAATGTAAGGATTTATCAAGGTGTGACCCTTGGAGCCCTGTCGCTTCCAGGAGATGCCGGAGAACGCCTGAGGGGAAAGCGGCGCCATCCCACTATCGAAGATGATGTAATTATTTACGCAGGAGCCACTATCCTGGGGGAAAAGGCCGTTATTGGAGCGCGCTCTGTTATAGGAGGAAACGTATGGATTACCGAGCCGGTGCCGCCGGATACAAAGGTAGTCATGGAGGTTCCACGGTTGATCTACAAGTAGTTTGAACCCTATATCAGACCCACTGGGCTTCTAAGTGTTCTTCCAAATAAGGAGGCTGACATGACGAAAATCTATATTGACATTGTAAAGACCATTGGAGACACGCCTATGGTCAGGTTGAATAAAATGGCGAAAGGTATAGAAGCAGAGGTCATTGCCAAATTGGAGTTTTTTAATCCTCTTGGAAGTGTGAAGGATCGAATAGGTGTCGCCATGATCGAAGCGGCAGAACGCGAGGGACTGATTCGTCCAAATACCATTATTGTTGAACCTACGAGCGGAAATACCGGAATTGCCTTGGCCTTTGTTTGCGCTGCCAAGGGCTATCGTCTCTGTCTGACCATGCCCGATACCATGAGTATTGAGCGAAGAAAACTCTTAAGACATCTGGGGGCGGAACTGGTCCTGACCCCTGGAGCTAAAGGAATGAAGGGAGCCATTGCAAAGGCAGAAGAAATCTTATCAAACACGCAAGATGCCTACATGCCCAACCAGTTCAAAAATCCGGCAAATCCCGAAATACACCGAAAAACCACTGCAGAAGAGATCTGGCGGGATACCAACGGCGGGGTGGACATCTTTGTTTCCGGGGTCGGGACCGGGGGGACCATTACGGGGGTGTCCGAGGTCATCAAGGCCCGAAAACCTTCCTTCAGGGCGATTTCGGTGGAACCGGCAGACTCTCCTGTCCTTTCGGGGGGAAAACCCGGCCCCCATAAAATACAGGGGATCGGCGCAGGTTTTATACCCGATGTCTTGAATGTAAATATCATCGACGAAGTGATTAAGGTGACCAATGAAGATGCATTTGAGACAGCAAGGCAACTCGCAAAAACAGAGGGCGTACTTTGTGGAATTTCCTCAGGGGCTGCGGTGTGGGCTGCCTTGCAGGCGGCAAAACGAACCGAAAATAGGGGCAAACAAATCGTCGTGGCGCTTCCAAGCACCGGTGAGCGGTATATGAGTACTGATCTGTTTATAGAGTGAACCCTGACTTTCGCAACATTAGGGTGAAGAAATCCATCTTTTTTTTGTAAAAAAATGCTTAATGTATGGAAATAAGAGATGTAAGAGGATAGACATAAAATTAGAATGATAAATCTTAAATTCGGATTTAGAATTCAATGTCATTAACTTAAGAACCGTTCCTTTAAGGTCCCCCTTTAAAAAAGGGGGATTTAGGGGGATTTTCAAACTCTTCAAAGAAATCCCCCCCGCCCCCCTTTAGAAAAGGGGGGAGATTTTGAGCTTAAGTTAATGACATTGACTATAATACGACTTATATCGTAACAGGTTACAGGTAAGGCAGATCATTTTATCATAGCAAATTAGATACCAATGGTGTGGTTCAAAGGTGCTAATTTGGAGTGTGCAGCGTAAAGGATTTTCGCCGAGGCGTACACTGGGTACACCTCAGACGAAAATCCCCTGAGAATACCGCTCAACAGGAAAAGAGCCATTTATGGATGGAAACTACTTCATGTCGTGGAATTTGACCCAGAGAACCGCTCCCAGCTCGATATCCTTCTCCTCACCATTATGTTTCATCTTGGTGTCCGAGGTGTTCAGAGCTGCAAAACCCCACCAGCCTGCCTTTGGTGCCACATAGGTAAAGACACCGTTGCCGTCCGCCTTCACAGTTTGGGTCACCATGTAATCGGAAGGAGCGCTATACTTGCCATCCTTATTGTAGAACTCCACCTCCACCTCGGCATAGGGCACAGGCTTGCCGTCAAGTTTGACGATCCCCTGAAAAGCATTACCGGTGTAAAGGCCATACGGTTTGGACAGCGGGACGATCTCAGTCTTAAGCCCAATCTCCTCGTCCCAGCCCTCATCATCACCAAAGGCGGTAACCACGGTTTTGGTGTAATGGACAATAAAGCAGTCTTCTGCCGGCTCCCAGTAGGGCTGTGGCACCATATAGAACATGTAAACACCGGGGCGCTTGACCTTGTAACTTGTGGTCCATGTCTGATGCTCCTTTGTCTTAGTCGATTTGAGAGAGCCCAATAAGTCTTCCTTTTCACCATTGGCTACCACAGCAAACTTGGCAGGTTTAACCAGTTCCATGCCGTGCCCCTCAAAGGGATGCCAGAACATGAGATCCACGTTGATGTTGGTGTTTTCCCCCTGCATGACCATCTCGTCAGAGGGTATGACCATGCCGAAATGTGCTAAGGCGGAACCTGCCGCTGCAAGAGAAAGAATGAACATGCCTACAGATGCCACTACTCCAACAAAATAACCTTTTTTCATTTGTTGCCTCCTTTTTTAAAAAAAAAGCCACTAGGCCTGTCATCTTCTGATGATTATTTGCCTTCGTGGCAGTATTGACGGTCTCGTAAAAAGCTAGATTATGCCGCTTCGTAGCACTGTAACCGAAAACAACTTGTCAATCATATCAAAAGGTTATGATTTAGTTATTTGAAAGTCAAAATTCCCACGTACGCATTGTATCAAATCAATATGTTACGATGCGCTAAAGGGGCAAGATACGACTTCTCACAAATACATCATTATTGATATGATTGGGGTTTCTACCCGTACAGCGAGCGGCTTCAGCAGCTCATTTGAATGTACGAATACTAGGTCAGAATACCTTTGTCAAGGACTAAGAGAAGGTGTATAAATGAAGAGAGAATTAGCCCTGAAACTAATAAAGCACTCAGGCCTTAACTCCTAAGTGCTTGAAATTATTGGTTGGGGCGAGAGGATTTGAATGCGCCGAGGGCGCACAAGCCTCTTTAGGGGATTGCTTTACCCGCCTCCGGCTGGCTCCGGCTTCAATTCCAGTTCATCAAGCCATTTACGTCCTTGACCGGACTTCAGAAATTTCTCCCCTTTTCCTTGCTGACCTGTAATTGGGAAATTTCTCCTCATGGAGAATAATTATTTGGTCGGGGCGAGAGGATTTGAACCTCCGACTTCCTGCTCCCAAAGCAGGCGCGCTGCCAGGCTGCGCCACGCCCCGTATTTTTTGTAGTTTATCATGCCTTTTTCATTGATTCAACCGATAATCTGATCCTGTGGGCTTGGCCCTTACTTGGAGTATTGGAGTGCAGGTGTGTAGAAAACTCACGGATGCTTCGTAAAGTAGTCCTCTATCCCTTTGCATATGGCTTCGGCAACGGCAGATATCACATTGGCCTTTTTAAGCTCCTTTTCGTCAGAAGGATGGCTCAGATGACCGATTTCGACTAAAATGGCCGGCATGTCCGCTCCTCGTAGGACCAAACAGGGAGCCTTGCGAACCCCTCTGTCTACGGTACTGAGTTTGGCTATCAAATGCCTGTGTACAAGTTTTGCAAGGACCTGATTCTTTACCGTATATACCCCCTGAATGTAGTCCCACGGAACAGGTTTTTCGTACGTTTCCCGCGAGTCCCTCTGTTGTTGAGGGGGCTTGGAGCCTGCAGCAGTGCTATGACTGTGATGAAATATGACCACCCCGCGGGCTTGGTGTCGAAAGCCGCCCCCCGCATGAATACTAACAAAAATATCGGCATGGTAATGGTTTGCTGCTGCGGTTCGATCTTCAATATCGATATTGTAATCGTCGTTACGGGTCAAATGGACTTCATAGGCGCCAAAAAGAATTTCCTTGATCTTCCGGGCGACCGACAGCGTCACATCCTTTTCAGCCAGACCGGAGGGTCCCACAGCACCCAGGTCATGACCCCCGTGCCCAGGGTCCAGCACAATGACTTTTCGGTGTGGCAACTCCTCTGATAGGGAGATGGCTTGGACTAAGGGTGCATTGTTGATAACCAACCCCAACACCAGCAAGGCAGGCCATATCAGGCTCAAAATTGTTCGTTTGTGTCCCAGTATCTCAGTCATAAAATTCGTATCTCTTGCCGGCAGAACTTTTAAAACCTAAAGTGATCGGTTCCAGGTTCAGGCCCGCCCTGGCGCTTCAGCTTAGTCTAAGCTACCAAGCCGGTAGTCCCGGTCTGGGCCAGGGGTTCAAGGTTCAAAGGTTATAGTCTACTTTACAAGGATTCAGGGTTGACAACCTTATAAATTGTTACCACAAAAGAAAGATTGAAAGCACGAAATAATTTCAAGGTTATCTTGTGTTGCGGCTTTACGCCTTGACAAGAGGCGTGCTCTCGTTCTTTCGTGATAATCTATCTTTCTTTATGGTTCCGGCCTGTGCAGGATAAGGACAAGCCATTCATGTACAGCCTTTGGCCTCAATTCTTCTTGACACTATTTGAGCTTGACATTATTTTAGAACAATTGGTACGGTGCCGCGTCTTTAGACACAGTGTTTCAGGATTTTGTAGCCGATTCTTTATTGATGGCTTCGCAAAAGACTTTTTACGAGATCATCTTTATTATCCCTTTTACAGAAAATCAATATCCTCAAGTGCGAGAGTGGCGAAATTGGCAAACGCACTGGACTTAGGATCCAGCTCCTGTTTTGGGATTGGGGGTTCAAGTCCCCCCTCTCGCACCAACTGTGTTGCCTGAGAAAGGAATTTGATGAAAGTAGACGTTGAAGACGTTTCCACTGTAAAGAAAATCTTGCATGTGGAAATTCCGGAAGTCGAAGTGACCCAGGAGTTGGACAAGGCGTACATGACACTCAAAAAGAATGTCAAGATCAAAGGGTTTCGTCCCGGGAAGGTACCGCTTTCAATTTTGGAAAGGCGTTTCAAAAAGGATATGCATGCGGAAGTTTCCGGTCAGTTGATCCAGAATTCTTATGTTGAGGCATTGCGCGAGGTCGACCTTGTACCTGTTGGTGATCCAATTTTTGACCGTCCGGATCTTGAGAAGGGCCAGCCTTATCACTATTCTGCCACGATGGAAGTACTGCCTCCCATCGGAGACCTAAACATCAATGGCCTTAAGCTCAACAAGAAGGTATACAATGTTACTGATGAAGAGGTTGAGACACAGATCAAGATATTACAGAAAAACCAGGCTCAGCTCAGGAGCATTGAGGCGGAACGCCCGGTTGAAAACGGTGATTTTGTCCTCATAGATTACGAAGGGTTCAAAGACGGCAAACCCTTTTCGCCGACTTCCAGGACCGAAAACTTTCACTTTAAGGTTGGCTCGGGACAGATATTGAACGACTTTGACAAGCAACTCCTTGGGATGCACCCTGATTCGACCAAGGAATTCTCAGTGCATTTCCCATCCGATTATTACAATAAGGATTTGGCCGAGCTCGACATTACTTTTAAGATTGCCCTTAAAGAGATAAAGGAAGAGATTCTGCCTAAGATTGATGATGAATTTGCAAAAGATTTGGGGGAACATGAGACGCTAACAGAGCTTAAACAGGCCATCAGAGGGGAATTGGAACGAAGATACGAGACCCAAGCTGAGCGAGAGCTTCGCCAGGATATCATCGACAAGTTAATTGAGCAGTCGGAATTTGAACTCCCCGAGGTCCTGGTCAAACATGAGCTGTCTGCTTTGGTCAAGGAGGCACACAACGCGTTATCATATAGGGGGCTGTCATTGGCGGACACAGGTCGGACGGATGAGAGCCTTTCTAAGGAGTACCATCCACGTGCAGAGAGGAGAGTGCGGGAGTATCTGCTTTTACAGAAGGTGGTTGAGCAGGAGGGAATAACTGTAACAGACGAAATACTGGAGCAGGCATACAAAGAGATGGCTGAGGTCATCAATCAGCCCGTGGACACGATCAAGCAATTCCATAACACCTCTAAGGAAGCCTTTGAGGTTTTCCAGCAGAAGTCCCTTGAGGAACAGGCCATCAAAAGGATCTTCAAAAACGGTATTATTGAAACGATAGAGGCTGATAAGGCAGAGAAAGAACCGGTTAGCCCGTTACCCGGTTAGCCCGTTTAGGCGGTTGGTAGTTTACCCACACAACAGGAAAACAGGCACAACCGGCCAACTGGCATAACAGGCAAAACAGGAAAACAGGCACAACCGGCTAACATACAATAAGGAGACAGGTGATGCCGCTAATTCCCATAGTTATTGAGCAGAGTAGCCGCGGAGAACGGGCCTACGATATATATTCCAGGCTGCTCAAAGATCGGATAATCTTTCTTGGGACACCCCTGACCGATGAAGTTGCTAATCTTCTGATTGCCCAGTTTCTTTTTCTGGAATCAGAAGATCCGGACAAAGACATCAATATATATATCAATTCCCCCGGTGGTATGGTGACAGCAGGCCTGGCCATCTATGATACCATGCGTTACGTGAAGCCGGACATATGCACCCTCTGCATGGGCCAGGCAGCCAGTATGGGTGCAGTTCTGTTGGCCGCAGGAACGGAGGGAAAACGATATACGCTCCCAAATGCCAGGATACTGATTCATCAACCCATGGGTTCATTTCAAGGCCAGGCATCGGACGTGGCTATCCAGGCAAAGGAAATCTTGCGGATGCGAGAGACTTTGAACGAGATACTTGCCCACCACACGCATCAGGATATTGAAAGAATTCGGAAGGATACAGACCGCGATTTTTTCATGAGCGGCCAGGAGGCCAAGGAGTACGCTATTGTGGATCATGTGATCACCCAGCGGGAAGCTGACCAGGCCTCCAAAGACAATAAAGCTAAATAGTGCCCATCCATGAATCGTAAAAACTCAATGAGCACAAGCGTAAGTTTCCAATTCAGAAATGAGCAGTTTTCCGCAAGGTCAAGGGAAACAAGGGGTTGCGCGGAGGCGTACCGAGGTACGTCGCACAAGCAACCCCGCAGTTTGACGCCGATTCAGCCGTTCAGCCGTTCAGCCGTCGTAGCCGAGGCTACTATGGCGAAGTCGGCTCGCAGCCAGTGCTTTGGTCTCCGACGCGCCAAA
>DAOUTV010000212.1 GCA_030668505.1 Desulfobacterales bacterium
CATAGACTGAATACGACTTTTTACGAGACCATCAATAATAATGAAAAGCAACTTTCGTACCAAGATTTTTCTTACATGGACATTGTCCAACTTCTGTCGCGCCAGGGCGGGCAATGTCGAATGCTCAATGTCCAATTTTCAATTTTGAAGTAGTTATAAGACGGTGGTTGCTGGTTTCATTGGACATTGATCATTGAGAATTGGATATTGGATATTTTTACTTATCGACAATCTTTGTCGATGTTGCGGCGCTAAGCGCCTAATACCCAATACCACCTAATTGAGCATCGCTAAATTAGGGTATTATGATCTTTCGTCATCATGGCATTTGGAACAAAAGGAATGTCTCTCTGCCGAAAGGAGAAAGCGAAAATCAGATGAGTGAGGATCATGGCAGCTGGAACAGCTCAAGCTTCTTTCGGGCCCGAACTTGCCCGTAACAGGATGGCCCAGGACTGGATGGTCTTCGGTTATTTCCGCAAACCGTGGATGACACTCTGCTTTACAGCACAAGGCATTCCCGAAGTCCAGGAGATGACCCTCGCAGTCTGATGCGTGGGAATCGTGGCAGCCACAACATCCCTTGGACTGCTGTATTGCCCCATGAACGATTTTCCCATTGGCTATCCTCTTTTGATCATGGCAAATATAACAAAGGCATTTCTCTTCCTCAACCAACTGAAACCGGAAAGGAGAACCATGGGGATCATGGCACACTGTGCATTCATCCACTCCAACCGGACCATGAAAATACCTCAGACTTAATTGTTTGACATTTTTTTCCTTGTGGCAACTGAAACAAAGCTCCCCTTTCCCGCCAAACCTGGGGGAAAATCTTGTAGGAGCACTTTTCGGATCATGACACACAACACAGGCGCCCCCGCCTAATGGACCGTGAAGATATTTCTCAGTGGTAAGCTCACCATGGCACTGAAGACAATCAGGCTTTGACTCGGCCTTTACACTATCGTGGCACTGTGCGCATGTCGCCTCTTTTTGCGGGTTGTGGAAGAAATAAGGAGGGTGTACTTGAAGAACTTCTCTCTTTTGCGTTGACTTTTCTGTTGGTAAGTTTTTTGGTCTGTAAAAAATAGAAACCGATTTCTCTCCTATGGTTACCTCATTGAGACCGGCCTCTAAGCTGAGAAGAGCATGGAATGCAACGACCTTATCTTTCTTGAAAACCTCTCCATCAATCTTTTTTGTGGTCTGCTTATTCTTCAGCCGGGCGACCATGCCTGACATGTCAACTGTTGTCGATGCGACCAGCCATACTGTTTGATCGTTGATACGGGTCCCATCTTCGGGTGTCAGAATATTGATCTCATTAGCGGCATGCGCCTGAGTCGACACAATAAGTAGCAGCAAAAACGACGCCAGTCCATGGATCATGGATCAATGATGCAAAGCATGATGCGAAGCTTCCTTTCTTAATAATTCAATGGTCTTTTTGTACTCCTTCACGGCATTCTTCAGATCCCCTTTTGCTTCGTAGACGTCCCCCAGCGCCCAGCGCACCCTGTAGCACCTAGCAAATCTAAACGATAGCAATTGCAGTTCCTCCAAGAGCCCTTCCATGTCACCTTTTGCAATCCGCAGCCTTGCATGAGTAATTCTCGAATCAAGTGAATCAGGGTCAAGGGCCAACGCCTTATTAACCGCCTTTTCCGCCCCTTCAAGATCACCTTCTTCGATTAACACCGCGCCAAGCCTTATGTGCGCCTCAGCCAAGTCGTCAAATAATTCGACTGCTCGGGCGTATTCCTCCTTTGCCTTGTGCGGCATCCCTCTGTCTTCCATTCTCTTGCCAAGTTCAAGGTGATCCATGGCCTTTCTCTCTTTTTCGGGTTTTTCAGCGACCTCGAGCACCATTCTTCCCTTGGCCTCCTGCTCACTGATCTTTCCCAACAGCATTAAGACCTCGGCTTCAATCTTGTCTCGAATAACATTGGAATATCCAAATCCATCTATTACGAGCCCCTCCCCGTTCACCATCAGAACGCTGGGCATAACAAACACCCCAAAGGCATCATAGGCCTTCCGGTCTTTATCCAACAAGATCGGATACTTGGGATTTATCTGGCTGACAACCTCATTGATCACTTCTGGTGGGTCTCCCTGAGAGTTGATCGCCACAACCCCGATCTCCTCCTGGTTGTCCTCTTTCACCTCATTGAGTATCTCCATTATCCCTGTCGCCCTTTTTTTCTTCATCTCTGAATCCGCTCCCCAAAAGAGGATGATTAAACCTTTCCCCTTTACATTGGAAGGTGAAACGGAAAAACTCGACCCATCGATTTTTTTAAGTTTGACAGAGGGGATCTTCTTGCCCTGTTCCACGGCTCTAAAAGGAAAAGAAAAGGCAAGGGATGGGAACAATAAGAAGGTAAATATAACGACTAATTTTTTCATGAGACATCTCTCCACCCGAATTATTTTAAAATAATCCGAAAAGTTTAATTGAGCAAGCCCTTACATGGGTCAAGAAGCTCATAGCAACGACCGAGAATGGGTTGAGCAAGAAATGGGATCGGGCTAATACTTTACCGGCTTGACCCTGTTGTATGATAGGGGCTTATGACACCCTACCACGCAAGTACCGCCGTTCTTTGTTAGCGTGAATTCAATCGGGTAACTCCACATACCAAAAGGAATCTCTTTCCGTATATGCTTCTTCTGATCCCCGGCATGTTCCTCGTGACAGGCCCTGCAGGTCCGCCCTTTCTTCTTTACGACATGAAGATAATGGAGGTTTTGGGCACCATTTCTGAAGTCGGTCAACTTCGTGGTCGCCTTATCTTTGACAATATCCTTGTTGTGACATTCAAAGCACATCGAATATGCTGTTGGAGTGAACGAAGCATAAAACTCCGGGGTATAGTATTTCAATAGGAGACCGGGATACGCAGCGCCGTGAGATTTGTGGCACGCGTTACAGTTACCCTCCTTTACGGCCCCGTGTTGGTACTTGGAGGAGGCCACCTCATCTTTAAGTTCCTCATGGCAGGTGAAACAGATGGTCTTCACACCGGCCTTCAACTGTTTTTCAAAGTTCGTGGAATGAACTGTGTGACAAGAGGAACATTTCCCGTCCTTCATGGCGCCATGTTTTACCTTGGCCACCTTCATCTCTCTTAACGCGTCGGGATGGCTCTTCTCATGACACGGATAGCAAAGTTCCGGCTCCTTGGCCTTTAGCTGAAATTTAAAGTTGGAGCCATGGGCCGTATGACAGCCGTTGCAACCTTCTTTTTCCGGCGTGTGGCTGAATTTCCTCTTGAACTGTTCCATTCGTTCCTTATGACAAAGAAAACAAAACTCGTCACCCTTCTCCTCCAAGAGCCACTTATTTGGAGATGAATGAGGATTATGACAGGCAATGCAATCTCCCTTCTGCATGGGGCCATGCAAGACCTTGAAATTCTTTATTTTTTTGTCGTGGCAGTTAAAACAGAGCCCTTCCAGAGTCTTTCCTTTCAGCTGGAACTTAACAGAAGACTGGTGAGGATCGTGACAAGCGGCACAGTTTCCTTCCTTCACTGGAGGCATAATTTCCTTGTGTTCAAAGTAACTCTTTGATTCCTGATGACAGGAGATACATAAATCAGCTCCAGCCCTGGAAATCTCATTGGGCAGCAAAGAGCCGTGCGGATTGTGGCAAAATACGCAGACCTTTGCACCCAAGGGTCCGTGTACGTACTCACCCTTTCCGATCTTCGGATGACAATCACCCTCCGTACAATTGGCCTTTGTTGGAAGGATCCTCTTATGAGAAGGGGTCTTTCCTTTTAGCTGGTGACATGTATCACACGACGGGATCTCGACCGGTGGATGAATATAGTAACGTTTTATTCCCTTTGGAACTTTTCTCCTTGAATCAGCCAGGTATACCGTCCTTATTACCTCCGATTTCTGACTTTTTACAATGATCTGGTTTTTCCCTTTTTTAAGTATAACCACGCAATCAAAAGCCCCACTCAAGATAGGGCTTTTGTTGCTTCCCTCTACTTTTCCCCCTTTCACCTTGACGGTGACAAATTTGTCTTTCTCTCCGTCAAGAGTGCCTACAACTTGCATAATATTCGTCTTCGTGGAAACCCACACATCCTGTTGAGGATATATAATGTTTATTGCCGCTTCCACCGGAAGTCCAATGCACATCAACGCAAAAAAGCATCCAGAAACCAGTATAACATTTTTTGATTTCATGCCTGTCTCCCTATAACAGAGTTGATTGATTAGAAACTCTTTCAAAGGACTTAGGGTATTATTAAGACAGCTTCTATGACAATAAACTGCCTTTAGACTATCCTTTATAAAACTTGGAGCCGAATGTCAACTAGTTTCCATCCATAAATGGCCCTTTTCCGCAATCGCCGACTTCGCCATCCGCCGTCGGCCATAGCCTATGGCGGAGGCCGAAGTAGCCTTCTTGGCTGCGAGCCGACTTCGCCATAGTAGCCTCGGCTACGACGGCTGAACGGCTGAACGGCTGAATCGGCGTCAATCAGCCGGAGGCTGACAAGACTGCGGGGTTGCTTGTGCGACGTACCTCG
>DAOUTV010000206.1 GCA_030668505.1 Desulfobacterales bacterium
CCGCATTGCCATGGCCATGATCGAAGCGGGCGAGGTCTCTGGAGCCTTAACTCCGGACAAAATCGTACTGGAGGCAACCAGTGGCAATACAGGGATTGGCTTAGCTCTGGTCTGTGCGGTCAAGGGATACCGGCTTTTATTAACCATGTCTGAATCGGCCAGTATAGAGCGACGTAAAATCCTCCGGGCTATGGGCGCCGAAATCCGGTTGACATCCGATCACCTTGGAACCGACGGGGCCATTGAAGAGGCATATCGGCTGGCCCGCGAACATCCTGAAACCTATTTTATCACGGATCAGTTCAACAATGATGCCAACTGGCGGACTCACTACGATGGTACCGGCCCGGAAATCTGGGAACAGACAGAAGGAAAAATAACTATGCTGGTTGCACCCATGGGGACCACCGGAACCCTCATGGGTACCTCCAGGCGCTTGAAGGAATACAATCCAACAATAAAAATTGTGGGCGTTGAACCTTATCTCGGGCATAAGATTCAGGGCCTCAAAAATATTAAGGAATCTTATCGGCCTGGGATATATGAAAAGGATCGCTTAGACAAGAAGGTCAACATCGATGATGAGGTCGCCTTTGAGATGACCAGGCGCTTGGCCCGGGAGGAAGGAATTTTTGCAGGTATGAGTGCCGGAGCCGCCATGGCCATCGCACAAGAAGAGGCCAGATCTATGTCAGAAGGAGTGTTGGTGGTGATTTTCCCTGATGGCGGAGAACGGTATCTGAGCACACCGCTTTTTGCCATACGTGAGGAAACCAACCTCAAATTTTACAATACTCTGACTCGAGCAAAAGAACCCTTCGTGCCACTCCGGCCTGACCAGGTATCATTATATTCCTGCGGGCCAACGGTTCATGATCGAATGCACATTGGGGAATGTCGCCGTTTTGTCTTGGCTGACCTGGTCCGACGGTACCTCGAATATAAGGGATACACGACTAAACATATCGTTAACATCTCTGATCTGAACGACAAGACAATCCAGGGGTCTGAAAAGGCGGGCATGCCGCTAAAACCCTTTACCGACAAGTATCTCCGATCCTTCATGGAAGACATGGAGAACCTGGGTGTCAAACCAGCTACACAGTATCCTAGGGCAAGTGAACATGTTGATGATATGGTGGCACTGACACGTAGACTTATGGGAAAGGGGTTTGCTTATGAAAAGCTTCGGTCGGTCTATTTTGATATTTCCAGATTCTCGAACTATGGCAAGCTTTCCAGGATCGATCTTGAAAAGATCAAGCTGGGCTCCACCGTTGATTTGGACGAATATGAAAAAGACAATCCAAGAGATTTTACGCTTCTCAAGCGAGCCAAGCTTTCCGAACTCAAGCGGGGGATATACACAAAAACCGAATGGGGTCAGGTAAGGCCGAGCTGGCATATCGAGTCTGCTGCAATGGCTATGAAATACATAGGGGAGACATTTGACATTTATACCAGCAGCCGTGATCTGATCTTCCCTCACCATGAAAATGAGATAGCCATCAGTGGCGCTCTGACAGGAGAACCCTTAGCACGCTATTGGATTCACAGCGAAATGGTGCTGTCTGGAGGGAAGAAAGCAGAGCGGGATACTGCTATCCCTTGTATCCGCGACCTATTAGAACTGGGATACTGCGGCAGGGTGATTCGATACTGGTTTCTTTCCAACCATTACCGGAAACCCTTGAATTTGTCGTATGGAGCGCTGGACCAATCCGGTCGAGCCCTTCATAGGCTTGATGAATGCGTCCGCCTCCTGAACAGCGTCAAGGATGGACGTCCCTATCCAGATTTGGACCAACTCATCTATGATATAAAGACCAGCTTTGCAGATGCCATGGATGATGACCTGAATGTGTCATCAGCTATGGCGACGATTTTTCATATTGTCAGAAAGATCAATCGTCTAATCACGCAAAAAGAGCTGGACCCGGCCGGGACCAGGCGAATCATTGATGCCTTTAAAAGGGTCGATGCGGTGCTAAATATCTTTGAGTTTGAACAAAAGTCCCAGGATGCCCAGGTTAAGAAACTTATTCTGGAGCGTGAAGAGGCAAGACGCATGAGTGACTGGAAGCTGGCAGATCGGATCAGAGAACGCCTCACTGCCATGGGGGTGGAGGTTAGAGATAGGAAGATTGCGGATTGAGGATTGCCGAAAGAGAATCCAGAATCCGGAAACCGCAGGACGGACAAGCTCGAACCAAAAAGGAATCATGAAAACAGAAGAACACAATGACATGAAATCCGCAATCCGCAATCCGCAATCCGCAATCGTATCCCCTGTCTATTTTCCTTTTACTTTTGTTTCCCCTTCTTTGGTGGAGGCCATGTCCCTGTGTTTCCGCCGAGTGGTTGTCTATCAGCCCGCTTACTCCAAGTCCCAAGAGGCACTTCGGCCCTGGATGGACAGGGGCTTCCTGGATGTTCGTAGCCCTTCTGAAAAGGTCATCGATAAGAAGGTCCTGGAGGCAGCGCTCCGGAATTTCAGGAACTGGGGGCTTCTGCACGAGCATGCTGACATGACCTACCTGAAGATGGTTGGAAACGACATTCCACCCATTGATCCTAAGACAGCAAGAATAGTCTCCGATATTAAAGGCACGGCCGCTAAAGGATCGAAGAACCCTGAAGATAGCGAGCTTTTCCTTCAGGTATTTCTACACCTCGCACAGGAGTTTGATGAGCATTCCTGGGAATTGAAGCAGCAAATGACTCAGTTTGATAACCAGTATCAGGCCCTGCGAAGCTTCTTTTGCCAAGACCAGATAGAGCAGGCACACGATCACAAGTCCGCTTGTGCCGTCCCGGCTTCGCCAATTGACGGACAGGCTCCGCAAAGGCAGGCAGGGCTGTTTCCTGTCATTGAAGATGACCCGGGCCGCCTTATGATAGAAAAGAGGATGTCAGCCTGGAACCATCTCTTCCAGAAAGACCCTGCCGGCTCCAGTCTCCTCTTGACAGATTCTCCTTTAGCGCTTGCATACCTTCTTGATGAAATACAAGAGAAGGTCGAAGTCTTAAATTTCAACATCACTTACACGCAAGCGGTGTCAGGAGAGGTACCAAAAAACCATCCCACCTTGGCCGATCACATCCAGGATATTTTCGATATGGTGCTTACCACGCAGTGGAGCCAGACATTGCAAGAAAGTGTTATAGAGGCTGGCCGTCAAATAGAGGCGGAGATTTGTCGGCTGAGAGGATCAGCAGTGAAACCTCACGACAGGAGCGTATCATTTCGCTGGTATGTCTTGCCCCACAAGGACGCTCGCGCTTTTTTGAATCGTCTCTGTGGTGTCGACAGTGGCCGTGAAGAAGAGGGAGCTGCCAAGGTCAAGAATACACTGGTAGGAATGATTGGAGTAGGCAGACCCGTCCGCAATTGAAACGTTCGGGCGTTATCGGGTGGGCCGGAAGCCTTCTGAACAAACGAGAAACCTCCCTGTTTTTCCACAAAAATCGCTAATAATCATAAGAAGACTTGACGATTTTCAAGAATTGGTGTAACAGGGCTTATCTTGTAATTACGGACGGGATCGTTCTGGACGTAGAACCTGTTGAAAAAATAAAGAAAGGAGGCACCGTTTTATGTTCACACCAACAGTAGATAGTGAGAAGTGCATCGGCTGCGGAGAGTGCGTAGAGGTCTGCCCGGTTGAGGTTTTCGAGCTTGAAGACGAAAAGGCCGTGGCTGTCAATGCAGATGAGTGTTTAGGATGTGAAAGCTGCGTTGAGGTTTGTGAGCAAGAGGCAATTACAGTTGAAGAAACATAATATGATCCCGATTGCTGGTATCTGGTCCTTGATTCCGGTCAAGCTGGAATCAAGGACCAGCCATCCCACCTTTTAGCCATGAATATTCGATAGATTTTTTGTCTCACCCTTTCTTCAATCACATCACACCGTTTTCCCACTGGAGGCATGAAAATGGATAAAAACCGGTTGCCTCCTTTGAGGATAGTGGCTTCGATCCCTATGAGTGTTCCTATTATGTAATATTTTCAAGACCCGAGAAAACGTGGGCGTACGGAGGCCAATCATGATCAAAAAGATAGGTGTTGTTGGAGCCGGTCAGATGGGTGCAGGGATTGCCCAGGTGGCTGCAATGAACGGATTTTCCATAATCTTGAATGACGTCTCTGAAGCCTGTCTCAAGGGCGGCATTGATAGGATTGAAAAGAGTCTGTCGATTTTTTTAAAAAAAGGACGCATCACCAATGAGGAAAAAGAGGCAACACTCGGGCGAATTGAGACTACCGTTCAACTCAAAGCTGTTCAATCTGCAGATTATGTTGTGGAGGCGGTGTTTGAAAATCAGAGCTTGAAACTCGATGTCTTCAGGCAGCTGGATGAGATCTGCGGGCCCGGGGTGCCACTTGCAAGCAACACCTCTTCCATTCCGATCACGCTAATCGCTGCTGCCACCAAACGGCCCACTGAAGTGATCGGGATGCATTTCATGAATCCTGTGCCCCTGATGAAATTGGTTGAGGTCATCCGTGGGCTGCCCACATCTGATAAAACCTTTGAGACCACCTGTGAGCTGGCGGTCAAGCTCAAGAAGACCCCGGTTGCGGTTAATGACTCTCCCGGTTTCATATCCAATCGAATTCTCATGCCCATGATAAACGAGG
>DAOUTV010000102.1 GCA_030668505.1 Desulfobacterales bacterium
CGGATAAATTCTTTAGTCGTTGTACAGTTTGTAACGGACTCCTTGAGCCGGTCGAGCTTGAGGATGTGGTTGGAAAAGTACCTGACCATATATGGAATGCCCACAACAAATTCTCCGAATGCAAGACCTGTGGAAGGTTCTACTGGCCAGGGACTCATATAGCACGGAGCCACCGGGAGATAAGACGGCTCTTGGGAGAATAGGTGCAAATTATGAAGCTGTCGGTTGTCATTCCTGTATACAATGAGATAGAGACCATCAATGAGATCTTGAAACGTGTGCAATCGGTACCACATGACAAAGAAATCATTGTCGTCGACGATCGATCTACAGACGGAACCACGGAGCTGTTGAGTCAGATTTCCGATAATAATATAACGGTCTTGTTTCATCCGGTCAACAGAGGTAAAGGCTCGGCGCTGAGGACCGGTTTTGAGCGGGTAACCGGAGACATTGTGATTATCCAGGATGCAGACCTGGAATATGATCCTGAAGAATACGGTCGCCTTATAGGACCTATTCTGGATGGACGAGCAGATGTTGTCTATGGTTCCAGATTTACGGGTGGGCCCCAGCGTGTACTCTTTTTCTGGCATTACGTTGGTAACAAGTTTCTGACTCTTCTGTCTAACATGTTAACTAACGTGAACCTTTCTGATATGGAGACTTGTTACAAGGTCTTCCGTGCCCATCTCCTCGAAAAAATTACTATCAAATCCGACCGGTTCGGATTTGAGCCGGAAATCACCGCGAAATTTGCAAAGCTAAAATGTCGCATATACGAGATCCCTATATCCTATAGTGGCAGGAATTATGAGGAAGGGAAAAAGATCACTTGGACAGACGGTTTTGCAGCTCTTTTTCACATAATAAGATTCAGGTTTTTTAACTGATATGGTGACCGGCCTAGTTAGTGCCCATCCATGAATCGTAAAAACTTAATGGGCACAAGCGTAAGTTTCCAATTCAGAAATGAGCAATTTTCCGCAAGGTCAAGGAAAAAAAGGTGTTGCGCGGAGGCGTACCGAGGTACGTCGCACAAGCAACCCCGCAGTTTGACGCCGATTCAGCCGTCGTAGCCAAGAAGGCTACTATGGCGAAGTCGGCGATTGCGGAAAAGGGCCATTTATGGATGGAAACTAGTTGATGCCTTTCTTGCCCTATTATACTTCATCTAAACGGGGTAGGTGGAGTTAAATGAATCAACCAAGGATAGCCTTGGAGAGCAGATTGAGACGCTGCAAGAACGTGATAACCCTCGGGGTTCGCACCAATCTTGCCGACTATGAGAATTGGAAGATAGAGCTGATTCGCAAGTCCGATGTAATCTTTTATCCTACACCGTTTTACGTGGATATTTTTGATACAATGGGCAAACGAACTTTTCCAAACTACCACACATACAAATATGCGATGGACAAGATTAAGCAGACAGCCCTTTTCAATCTCCTTAAGATTCC
Organism: Desulfobacterales bacterium; assembly: GCA_030668505.1. GTDB lineage: Bacteria > Desulfobacterota > Desulfobacteria > Desulfobacterales. The sequence continues at coordinate 1,461 of DAOUTV010000102.1, forward strand.
TCACCCCCGGACAAGGGTTTTCTATGGGGATTATCAAAAGTCGAAAATATTACAACACTTTAAATTTCCATTTGTTGCCAAGATCCCGCGGGGTTCAGCTCTCGGGAGAGGCATACACCTGATCCGAAATGAGGATGAACTTGCTGCATACAACCGCTTGACCCGTGCTGCTTACATACAGGAATACCTTAATATCGATCGGGACCTTCGTGTTGTATTGATCCGTGGTCGGATAATCCATGCCTACTGGCGCATCGCTAAACCTGGTGAGTTTCGCACTAATGTGTCTCAAGGTGCCACCATCAGTTTTGATGATATCCCAGAAGAAGCCCTGGCTCTTGCGCAAAACACCGCCCGACTTTGTCAGTTGGATGACACAGGTCTGGACATCTGTTTCTCCAAAGGTCGATATTGGGTCCTGGAGGCAAACATGAAATATGGACACGAGGGGTTTAGACAGGCAGGAATAGATTATTATAAGATCATTGATGAAATGATTGAAAATGGCCGGATCTGATCTAATCGATTTGCTGAAAGTAAAAGAATCCTTGAACGAACGGGAAGAACGTTTCCTTTCCCCTTTGGCTGCTCATAGCAAGGATGCTGTCCGCCGTTATCCGGACGAACATATAGAATCCGGTCATCGGCAGAACTATGCAGCGGACTCTGATCGCATCCTTCATTCCTTGGCCTATACCCGCTATATTGACAAGACCCAGGTCTTTTATCTTGTAGATAATGACCACATTACCCACAGAGTGCTACATGTGCAATTGGTATCCAAGATTTCTCGTACTATCGGGCGTTTTCTTGGACTTAATGAAGACCTAATCGAAGCAATTTCTCTTGGCCACGACATTGGCCATTGCCCGTTTGGTCACGATGGAGAAAGATACCTGTCTGAGCTTTGTGAGGCCCACGGCATCGGACCGTTTCAACACAATATTCAAAGCGTTAGATTTCTGGACAAAATTGAAAGGAAGGGTAGGGGTTGGAATCTAACGCTCCAGGTCTTGGATGGAATTCTTTGTCATGACGGTGAGATCCATACTCAAGCACTACGCCCACAGCGTAAAAAGACCTTTGACTCTTTCGATCATGAGATAGCCAAAAAGATTCCTGATCCAGACTTACCCCTTTTACCCATGACTCTAGAAGGATGTGTCGTGCGTATGGCTGACACCATCAGCTACATCGGACGAGACATTGAAGACGCTATCCGCTTGAACCTCATTAAAAGAAGTCAGCTTCCAAAGACTTCAGTAGTACGATTAGGGGACACCAACGGTACTATTGTGTACAGCCTCGTTAGCGATGTCATCAAAAACAGCTTTCAAAAACCGAACGTAGCCTTTAGCGAAGAAGTTTCAAATGCCTTGAAAATACTTAGAGAGTTCAATCTCAATTACATATATCTCAATTCAAAAATGAAACCAGAACCCGGAAAGATCAGACACGTTTTTAAAGTATTATTTCACCGTTATATCAAAGATCTCGAACAGTCCAATCAAGGCTCTATTATCTTTAGGGAATACCTGAAAGGCATGTCCGAAGAATATAAGAACAATAGCCACCCTGCGGAAATCGTTCGCGACTTCATTGCAGGCATGACGGACAAGTACTTCTTGAAACAGTGCCCTCAAAACATCCGGCCCGAATGGATTACCGGGCGTTTATTAAATGAAGCCTGAAAAGACCTATCAATATCTCGAAGATTTGGCAGAACAATTAGGAATTTCAATAAGATATGACGATTTCTCCGACCCCGAAGTACCGGCAAGAAGCGGTCTGTGCAAAGTGAGGGGGCACCATTTCTATTTTATGGATAATTCAAAGAGCCTTCCCGAAAAAATCAGACTCTTGAGCCAATGCTTGAGCCGGATGGACCTGGAGGGCGTCTACGTTCTGCCAGCCGTACGAGACCTCCTTGGGACAACACAAAAAAATAATAAAACAGAAAACCTTCCTGAAGATCAGCAGTGAAGCCTCCCAGTGCTCCAGCACAGGGCTTCCTGACTGTGTCAGGATAGAGAACTCGCCGAAGCAATAATCCACCTCTTTACGAACCCGACTCTTTACGAACCCGAAAAGCACAAAAAATAGTTTAGAATATGGAGAGAGGGTACACATAAATAGTGTTGAGAATCTTAAATTCTAAAGACTGACTGGTTCTGGCCAATTGTTTACATAATATATATTATCAGACGTAATAAGTTTGATCCTAATTTCAACACAGGACCGTCTTCTCCCGAATCCACCTATCTATCCGCTTCTATCCTTCCTAAAAAGAGATTGTGGGTAATGTTAGGATATGTTATGAAAATTTTCCATGAACAAAAATATCCCTTTGGCGGAGCGCCGAATATTCTCGGTGACCAAGCTTACCCAACGCATTAAAGGGCTTCTTGAAGACACTTATCCATTTGTTTGGGTTGCAGGCGAAATTTCCAACTTTCACCGACCAGTATCCGGGCATTACTACTTCAATCTAAAGGATCCAGGGGCACAAATTAACGCTGTCATGTTTCGGGCTCAAAACCGGAGTCTAAAATTTCGGCCAGAGGATGGGATGGCAGTGGTTGTCATGGGGCGGCTCAATGTGTATGAGCCCAAAGGGATCTATCAGATTATCATAGAATATTTAGAGCCTGAGGGTATTGGTGTCCTGCAATTGGCTTTTGAACAACTCAAGGCCGGGCTGGCGGCTGAGGGGCTGTTCGATGAAAAACACAAGCGTCCCCTCCCTTTTCTACCGCAAAAAATCGCTGTTGTCACTTCCCCTACCGGGGCCGTCATCCGTGACATAATACACGTAATCAATCGCAGGTTTCCAAATGTAGTCTTGGACATTGCACCGGTGAAGGTTCAAGGAAAAGGAGCAGCCGAAGAAATAGCCCAAGCACTTGAACTGCTGAATCAGATGGATGAAGCCGACGTCATCGTACTGGCCCGGGGAGGCGGTTCCTTGGAAGACTTACAGGCATTTAACACAGAGATTGTAGCACGCGCCATTTTTTTCTCTCATATACCTGTTGTTTCGGCAGTTGGACACGAAACAGATTTTACCATTGCCGATTTTACTGCCGACGTGCGTGCCCCAACGCCCTCTACAGCGGCCGAGATAGTCTTACCGGTCAAAGAGGAACTATTAAAACGCATACAGGAAATAAGAAGTGCGGCAAAAAGTGCCATGTTGCAGAGGGTTCGGCTCTTGAAGGAACGTTCGGTCCAGCTTTTAAAGCGGCTGGTCCATCCCGACAGGCAGATTGCCGACTATCGGTTGCGGATTGACGATGCTCTCGCAAGAATCCTGCGTGGGCTCTCAAGGCAATTTGACGAGAAAAGAGTTCGTTTAAATATGATACAAGAGCGACTCGACCGGAACAGTCCTCTGTCTATCATTGAAGACCTTAATGTATTACTTAATTACCATCGCCAATCACTCCGCTCTGCATTACAATTTTACTTGCAATTAAACTCGGGCGCGCTTCGCACTACTATAGCCAAGTTGAATGCCTTGAATCCCCTGGCTATCTTGGAGCGGGGTTATAGCGTTACACGAACTTTACCGGATTATGCTCTGGTTAAGGACGTTCAACAGGTGAGTCCGGGACAACAGGTGAAGGTGAATGTCTCAAGGGGGGCGATGGTCTGCAGAATAGAGAGGAAGCAAGAGAATGGCAAAACAAACATTTGAGACTGCCATGAACCGACTGGAATCCATCGTGCATGAGTTGGAAAGTGGTGATCTGACCCTGGATGAGGCCCTGAAAAAATTTCAAGAAGGTGTAAAGCTATCAAAGTTCTGCTCAAATAAGTTGGACGAAACCGAAAAAAAGGTTTCCATACTACTCAAGGACGAGGAAGGAAACGTTCAAGCAGTGCCCTTCCGGAACGAAATCTCAAAGCTGAAAACTGAAAGCTGAAAAGGCACGGTAGAATGTGAAAAATTTCAATGTTTGACCTGAAGGCCTACCTGAAAGTAAAGCAGCAAGCCGTTAATACTGCCCTCAGGAAACTTTGGGATGATACTGAGCCCTACCCTTCCCTGCTGGTTCAAGCCATGCGTTACTCCCTTGAAGCAGGGGGCAAACGGATGCGTCCGATCTTGTGTATTGCAGCCACAGAAGCAGTGGGGGCATCAGGGGCGGATGTGATGCCTGCTGCATGCGCCCTGGAGCTTATTCACACTTATTCTCTGATTCATGATGATCTTCCGGCCATGGACGATGACGACCTTCGTCGTGGCAAACCAACATGCCACAAGGCATTCAATGAGGCCACTGCCATCTTGGCCGGAGACGCATTGCAGACTGCAGCCTTTGAAGTCCTGGCAGATGCAAAGCTACACCAAGGGGGCGACCCCTTGAAGTGGCTGGAAGTTGTTCATCTCATCGCCCGGGCTGCCGGGTATTCTGGTATGGTGCAAGGCCAGATGATAGATATCTCTTCAGAGGGAAAAGGGATCACGCTGGAAGAGCTTGAGATGCTTCACCGACTTAAAACGGGTGCTCTTATTGAGGCCTCCGTGCAGGCTGGGGCTATACTTGGGGGAGGCAACTCTCACGAGGTTGCCGCCTTGGGGGCTTATGGCCGATATATAGGTTTAGCCTTTCAGGTTGCCGACGACATACTGAATGTTGAAGGAACTCCAGAAATCCTTGGCAAACCAGTGGGCAGCGATAGTGACCACCAAAAGGCCACTTTTCCTTCTTTGATGGGGTTGCAAAAGGCGAAGTTGCATGCCTGCGAACTAATAGATACCGCCTTGGGGGAACTCAGGATCTTTGGCAAAAAAGGGGAGCCTCTTGCTGCCCTTGGACGCTATATTGTTGAGAGGAAGAGATGAGTCGAACACCCCATGTGAATGCCAGGGCATAAGTTCGAGGATTAGGAAAAGCGACAAAACTGTCTACTTGGAATGAGGATTTAGTGTGAAATACTTGGATAAAATCGATTCTCCGGAAGACCTCAAACGCCTACAGCGATTTGAACTTCCAAAATTGGCCAGAGAAATCCGCGAGGTGATCATCAAAACTGTCTCCAAGACAGGTGGACACTTGGCTCCTAGTCTTGGGGTAGTCGAGTTGACCATAGCCTTGCACTATGTCTTTGA
>DAOUTV010000164.1 GCA_030668505.1 Desulfobacterales bacterium
CAGCTTCTCTTATGTCATGACTCACATCTGAGCCGCCGTCAAGCAGCCCTTTGAACCGTGCCGGCCAGGCTTTTGCATCTGAAAGCTCTTGTAAAAGCTGTGTTGTGGTATCATCTGCGGACATTATGATCGCATACCCCTGAGTGGTGCCTGAACGACAAGTAATGTTCAGGCATTAAGTAGATTAGCACCTTATCCCTTGGGTTTAAAGAAATTATCCAGGTAGATGACCTTCCCGTCTTGCCTCTCAGGGCGAGGCAGTTCACTAGATGTCTTGGAGTTCATGATCTCCTTGATCACGTTCTGGAGTTCTGGGTTGCCATCTATGAAGCGCTGAATTTGTCTTGCTAACTGCACCCACCCCTTCTCCAGTTCACCGGTATCTATGTCGACGCCTGCAAGGCCTGCCAATATAGTGGTCATTCGGGAAAGAAGCCGCAGATTAGTGCCCTGAAGATAAAACGGGGAATGACCCCAGAGGCTGATCCCTTCGATGCCCATGCTTTTTGCCTGCTGCAAGATCAATGAGTGAATAGCCCCCGGGCCTTTATACTCTGCAGGGATAACCTGTGTTTGTTGTAGACGTTCCAACAGCTCTTGGCTCGAGGCAAAGCCTGAAATGATGGCATCCGTATGCACCACATTGTCCTGGAGCCCGCCAAGGCTGATGATCAGCTCGGCCCCCAACCGCTTGCAAAGGGACAAGATCAGGTCCACAAACGAAAACCACCGAAGATGGGGTTCCGTGGCCTTGAAGAGAATCAAATCGCCCTCGGTTTGTTTGGGGTGTGCGGCATAAAACGCCGCTTCCGGAGGCAAGACTTCTTTTAGCTCGCCGCCTTCCACCTTGACAATGGGACGCGCATCGTCGAATCGATAGAAATGATTGGGATCAATCTTGGCAAAGCGAGTCGCTCCAAGCTTTTGAATCAGGTAGTCGATCATGCCCACGGCCACATTGCCGCCGTTGGCCCAGCCTTCAAATCCAACGATGAGGACCGGCCGGCTGAGCTCGGGTATATGCTCTATGATTAGCTCCTCACCCATAAAACTAGTCTGTCAGATAGTGTGCATGCTGTCAAGCGATCCATAAAGGCTTGACAGGATCTTGGCCAAACGCGTATACTTATAAATATTCAAAATCTATAATTACGACATACTCGTAAAAAGTGTTTTGTGAACGACATTGAGAAAAAACGACTTTTTACGAGATCATCAATTACAAATATTGAAATTTCCGGGGCGTTTAGTTATGTGCGAAGCCAATGCGTATTTGCTAAAGGACGGTAAAGAAGAGCTCTTCTTGGAGGATTTAGACACGGTAGAGCCTGACAATGGGGGGCTCAGACTCACCAGCATATTTGGTGAGCAGAAATTCATAAAGGGGAAAATATCCGGCCTCTCACTCGTGGATCACAAGGTGATTATTGAGCAAACGGACGAATAGGGAGCCAACTTCCCGCATCGAGCCCTTTGCAAAGCAAAAGGGGCCATAAGGCCCCTCAAAATCATCAATTATTGCTGGTGGAGCTGAGGGGGATCGAACCCCTGACCTCATGACTGCCAGTCATGCGCTCTCCCGGCTGAGCTACAGCCCCATCCAAGCTAATTACTTTAACAACGTGGAACTCTGCTGTCAATCTTCTTTTTCTTTCCTGTTGAAATGGATGCCATGCTTACCCTCCTTACGCCTGAAGAAACCAACATAGCCACGGATTGTTGAGATGTCCGTATTGCCAAGGAGTCACAGAGCGAGTCTTAGATCGGGCCGGGGCAAAGGAGCTGCCTCTCGCGGGCGGCATGGGAGCCCTGATCCTCGTATTGCGAGAATAAGGGCGAGTGTTGATGCCAGACTGAAGAAAGTCTTTGCCAGGATTGGGGTGCCTCCCAGCAGGCCCTTCAGGCCGGATCCCTTCCAACTCAAGGCCCTTGCTGCAACCCGGCGGGCAGATTGTCTGGTTTCCGCTCCAACCGGCTCCGGGAAGACCTGGATCGCCGAAGAGGCGATTGCCCGATTACGAAAAAAAGACGGAAAGGCATGGTATGCTTCCCCTCTTAAGGCCCTGACCAATTCAAAGTACGTTGAATTCGCAGACCGATTCGGCCATGAACAGGTGGGGATACTCACAGGCGACCGCAAGGAGAATGCCGATGCCCCCATTATCGTGGGGACTACCGAGATACTGCGCAATCAGCTCTACGATGCCATGCACGCAGGTGTGGATATAGCGGCAGATCTCGTCATACTGGACGAGGCTCACTTCCTGGGTGACGAAGATCGCGGCGTGGTCTGGGAGGAGGTCATGATTTACCTCCCCGTTCGAGTCCACCTCCTGCTCCTTTCAGCTACCATAAGAAATGCCGCACAGATTGCTGATTGGTTAGAGTCGATACGGTCAAAAGAATGTGTTGTCGTGGAAGAGACGGAACGACCTGTACCCCTGTATCCCCTGTTTTTTCACCCATCCGGCAGGCTTCTCCCTTTTTTGGGCTCCAAAGGAATGGACAAGAAGGTCAAGGCCTATTTCAATACGCCGAATCCCCCGGTCCTGGCCCCTCCGCGGCGGCTTCCCCCTTTTGGGGAGATCACCGGGGTATTGAGAAAATACGATCTCCTTCCTGCCATATTCTTTCTGAAGTCCAGGGCAGACTGTGACCTGGCCCTTGAGCTTTGCGCGGATGCCTCAGGACAGTTAAGGGCAAACAGAGATGAGTTGAACGAAAGGATTGATGAGCTGACTGAAGGATATCCGCGCTTGGTCGGCCACCGACAGATGCGGCATCTGAGAAATGCGGGAGTTGCAGCTCATCACAGCGGGCAGCTTCCTGCATGGAAACTTCTCATAGAACAGCTGATGACCGAGGGTTTACTTGATGCCGTCTTTGCTACTTCCACGGTAGCTGCCGGCGTCAATTTTCCGGCCCGAAGCATAGTGTTCCTGAACTCGGACCGGTACAACGGTCGTGAATTTGTGCCGCTGAATGCTACCGAGTTTCATCAGATGACGGGCAGGGCCGGCAGGCGGGGCAAAGACAATATCGGTTTTGCTGTAGCGATACCCGGAAAATTCATGGACCTGCGACTCATTGCGGACATTTGCACTATGCCGCCCGATGATGTGGTCAGTCAGATCAAAGTCGATTTTTCCATGGTCTTGAACCTCCTTTTGTCTCACACCCCCGAGGAGATTAAGCAGATCTTTCAAAGATCTTTTGCCACATACTTGAACCTGGCCAACCAGCAGCATGGTCTTGATCGCAGGCTCAGAAAGGCCGGTGTCGCCCTCATGGAGCTCCTTGGTGATGCCTTGTGTGCCGGACCTGAATTTGTGCTTGAATTGACAAGAAAACGGGCTGCCTTGATCCGTGAAACCGCGGATCTCAAGCGCACACTAAGAGGATTAGAGTCCAGACTCTCTAAGATGGCATACTTGGTACCCGGACGGCTATTTTTAGACCGACGTGACCGTGTGTACTGTGCAATCAAGCCGCATACCAGAAGGGATGAAGAGGGTGTGCTTGCTTGCCGCGTAAAACCGGGTGTTCCAACACGAGGCAGGCAAGTGAAGATGAGATGGTTTCGACCTGAAAAGGTATCTTGGGTTCTCGACAGGGTGCTGAAATTGCCACCGCCGGAAGATATGCACAGACTCGTTTCATTGCTGGCGAAAATATCGCAGGCCGAATCGCCGCCAATCCTGGATCACTTGCCCTTAGGAGAACATGAGGCATCCACCCTCAAGCCTCTAAAGGGCCGCATCCTCATTCTTGAACAGGAGCTTGATCGCCTGATCTGCACCAGGTGTAGTCACTTCAGGATGTGCCACGGCAAGCCCAAAGGGGCGTTCAGGCACGTGCTCGAGGACTTCACCTTGATGTGGGATGCTGCAAATGCCGTACGCATGCGGTTCTGGAACGGTTTTGTGAAGCACCTTGAGTTCCTTAAAGAAGAAGGTTTTGTCACCGAAGACAATAAGCTGACTCCTGATGGTATGTGGGCGTCTCAGCTCAGGCTCGACCAGCCCCTGATGATTGCAGAAGGGCTGCGCCTAGGCGTTTTGTCAGATTCGGACCCTGCCTTGCTGTCAGCCCTGGTGGCACCCTTCGTATATGACCGGGAAACGGAGGTAAAGCTCGACGAGTCAAAGATTCCCAAACGACTAACAAGTGCCTGTAACGGGATAATAAAGGCCCTCGGCCCCCTGATGGAGCGAAAGGCTGTGCGAGGGTTTGAAGTAAGGCCGATCCCGCTGTGGCTTGCTGCCACGATTTATGCATGGGCAAATGGGCAGCCTTGGGAAAAGGTTTTGGAGATTGCGGGGATGGCAGAAGGAGACCTTGCCATGCTCATTTCCAGGACTGCCGACAATCTAAGACAGATTGCCTCCTTGACAAAAGTCTACCCGGCCACCGCCCAAAGCGCTGTCGAGGCTATTGCCATAATCCTGCGGGAGCCGGTGGTTATGGATTAGTCCGGATTTCCGGTGTTAAATGGAGATATAAGTCTTTTCAGGGATGGTCTACATCAAAGAAGGATAGTAGCTAGTGCCCATCCACGAATCGTAAAAACTCAAAAGGCACAAGCGTAAATTTCCAATTCAGAAATGAGCAATTTTCCGCAAGGTCAAGGAAAACAAGGGGTTGCGCGGAGGCGTACCGAGGTACGTCGCACAAGCAACCACGCAGTTTGACGCCGAGATTGCGGAAAAGGGCCATTTATGGATGGAAACTAGCTATACGATATCCGGCTTAGGCCTATAGGCTTTGTGAATTCGTCGAAGGCTCCGAAGGCGAAACCCGCATGATAGGCCTGTCCCGCCATAGCTTTTATGCGACGGCGGATTGTGTGGGGGCTGAGGGAGAAAAACCCCCGGCTACTCGATTATGCTACTGGACGGGTGGGATAGAGCCCGTCAGCACATTACGCTGCAATTTTTTGAACACTTCTACCTTGGCCTGCTTTCGTTGTGCATTCCAGAGGTCCAGTTTGGCCTGCATGTATAGCCAGCTTTCAGGGGATGTCTTCGTCGCCTTGCCTATTCTGACGGCCATTTCCGGGCTCATTGCCGCTTTGCAATTGATCAGTGCAGACAAAGTCTTCCGTGTAACCCCTAAGTGCCTTGCGGTTTCTGTTACTGTTAAGCCGAGCGGCTTGATAACATCTTCCCTTAGAACCTCACCAGGATGAGTTGGTTTTCTTCGAGTGGTCATTTGGAACCTCCAGTTTTCAATGATAGTC
>DAOUTV010000293.1 GCA_030668505.1 Desulfobacterales bacterium
ACGAATCCATAGACAAATACGCAATCGAGACACTCTGCGATCCGGCGCATGGTCTTGATGGTGACCGAGCCCGCCAGCTCTTCTTTCTCGATACGCGCAACAGCTTGCTGAGCGACACCGAGTCGATTGGCCAATTGCCTGGCAGTCATCCCCAGTGCGTCACGGATAGCCCGAATCCAACCTTTCGGAGGTGCTGTGACGTCAAGTAGAGGGCTAAGACGTTGGAGCGAAGCATCAAGTTGCTCTCTAATCAGTTTCTTCTTGTTCATGATCTCACTTCTTTGAGTTCAGGTGGCTATACATTCTGTCCAATGATAGACAGTACAACATATATATTGTACTATTGTCAAGAAAAAACAATATTTATATTGTACGAAAGCCTGTTTATTACAATATTTATGTTGTATTTTTCGTCTTTGTGCCAGGCATCGAACCCCGCTGAGTTAGGTCTTGTTGATGGTGATATAACCAGCCTACCTAACGACCTGCCAAGGGTATGACCAATCTTATAAGATTTCGTGAATTGAACAGGATCTTCCTCCGAAAGAACGTATGAGTTGTCAAACTCACCTAAGTACGCTTGGCCGGGGTTGATTTGGCCCGGTTGGCCTTGATATCCCACAGTCCTAAGTGCTTAAGGATTTTCTTGATGACCTCCGGACCCTCGATGAAACTTAAAATTTTCATTTTTCCCGAGCGCTTAGGACAGCAAAGGGGATCAGTTTTATTGGAATGTTGGCGGGACCTGTTTGCGCTACCCCTTTGTCCCGGGGGACACAGGCATCCCGAGTTTCCATCTTATCGTTAACGTCATTTACTTTATCAGTCTCTGGCGAAATTTTTTATAAGCCTAATTTATGCAATAATATCTGATATATGAAATAGCTTTTATATTTAATTGTCACAAAAGCCCTTGACACCTTGTTTTTACGGGGCTATATTGTTAACACTATGAACGTTAAAGGCTCCAAAATCAATTTTGACCTTCTCGAATATCAGACCCTCAGACTTCAGGATCTTATCGCAGAAGTGATTCAGTGCTGTGAGGACAGAAAGCTGTTTGAATCGCAGAAATTCGGTCTGCCCTACTCCGAGCTGAAGTGCCTGATGCTGTTCAACGGTGAACGATACCTTACCGTAACGAGAATGGCGGAAAAACTGGACGTGGCAAAGAGCCGAGTTACCAAGCTCATAAACGGCCTGGTTGCAAAAGCCCTTGTCCAAAGCGTTGACGATCCAAAAGACGCACGGATAAAACTCCTCAGCCTCACGCCGGAAGGACGGAAGAAATCGGCTGAAATAGAGGGCTTCCAGAGGGAGATACACAGAAAACTGCTCCGGCAGATGGGAGCGGACGAAAGAAAGAAAGTGATCTCCAACCTTGAAGTGCTCCGGTCGGCAATGGAGGCGGTCAAGGAGCAACTGGTATAACCCGATCCCCCTTTGAAAATCCGGACTGGGACGAAGGCCGACTGAAATATAATTGTTAAGGGTGTGAACAAAGTCAAGTAAACAGGAGGATATCATGGCAGAAAATTTGGTAAAAAAGGCTGACGGTTTCGAGCAACCGGGCCAGAACATAGGGAGATTTGAAGAAATCGACAAAAAGGTCGCCGAGCTCCAGGCCCAAATCGAATCCCTTTCGCGGGAGACCCCTGAAAACAAGCTTTCCATCATTGCCTTCAGCGGAGATCTGGACAAGGCCCTCGCTTCACTGATCATTGCCACCGGGGCGGTTGCAATGGGGATGGACGTGGTGATGTTTTTCACCTTCTGGGGCACACCGCTCCTCAGGGACGGAAAGAAAAAGGTCCGCGGTAAGGATATAATGGGAAAGATGTTCGGTAAAATGCTGCCCAAAGGGGCCGGCAAGCCGAAACTCTCCAAGATGAACATGGGGGGTATGGGGACGGCAATGATGAAGTCCCTCATGGAAAAGAAGAATGTTGCATCGCTGGAGGAACTGCTGAATCTGGCAGGAGAGCTTGGTGTGAGGATTTTCATATGCGAGATGTCAATGGATCTCATGGGATTTAAGAGGGAGGAAATGGTCGATTATCCAGGCCTCAGCTACGCCGGGGTTGCAACATTTCTCGAAGAGGCCAAGAACAGTAAAGTCCAGCTTTTTATCTAAAAGCGGATAAATTTTGAAGGAGGATTAAAATGAGCGAAGAATTGAGAAGTGACAAGGTGATGGATCTCAAGGGGCTGCCATGTCCCATGCCCGTTGTAAAGGTCAGCAAGGGCATAAAGGAGGTTGAAATAGGCCAGGTGGTTGAAGCGGTGACCTCTGATCCTGGCGCTTTGGCCGACTTTCCGGCCTGGGCCAGAACAAGCGGTAATGAAATACTTAAAACCGAACAGAGTGACGGCGTCATCAAGTTCTACATCAAGCGTAACGCCTGATGCCGATCCACGTGCCCTCTCATTGAGGGGGCATAATCACTCTTTTGATGCAAAGAGAGGCGACTGTGCAGACTGTCTATTATATCATATTGGTACCCATGGTATATGCCGCATTTGCGGTCTTCTTCGTAGGTACCGGGATAAGACTCGTGAAATTGCTGCGGGAACCCGGACATCCTGCGACGCTGCAAATTTTTCCCGAGAAACGGCCGAGGTGGCTCTGGGCGCTTCACGACACATTCCTGTTGCCCACTGTTCGCAGGCACAATCCCGTTCTGTGGGTCTTCCTCATGTTGTTTCACGTTTCTTTTCTTCTGCTCATCATAGGGCACGTGGAACTTTTCGCTGATTTTGCCCTGTTCCAGATTGTC
>DAOUTV010000055.1 GCA_030668505.1 Desulfobacterales bacterium
AGGAAGGGGGCTCTTTTCTCTTAAATTCCCCCTGGACTGCCAAGGAAATGGCGAGCAAACTGCCTGACCCCATGAAACGCAAGATTGCCCAAATGAAGATAAATTTTTACAATATTGACGCGGTCAAGATCGGTGCCCAACTGGGACTGGGCGCCCGCATCAACATGATCATGCAGGCAGCCTTTTTTCAAATATCAGGTGTCATTCCTCCGGAAGAGGCATTTAACTATATGAAGACTGCCATCAAGAAAACTTACGGGAAAAAGGGAGACAAGATCGTCAAAATGAACATTGACGCTGTGGACAAGGCCATCGGCGCCTTAAAGAAGATCGCTGTTCCCAAATCATGGGCCACGGCAGGTCAGGAAGCCTATATGGAAAGGGATGAGCCTGAGTTTGTGACAAATGTCATGCGACCCATGCTGGCCCAACAGGGCGACAAGCTCCCTGTGAGCGCCATGCCCCCGGACGGGATATTTCCCACCGCCACCACCCAATATGAGAAAAGGGGTATTGCCATCAATGTGCCCGAGTGGCAGGAGGAAAACTGCATCCAGTGCAACCAGTGTGCCTTTGTTTGCCCCCATGCGGTCATAAGGCCGGTGCTTGCACATGAGGAAGATCTAAAAGATGCCCCTAAGGATTTTGTGACCGTGGATACCAAGGGCAAGGAGCTAAAAGGCTTACGCTACAGGATTCAGATAAGCCCACTTGACTGCACCGGGTGCGGCAACTGCGCCCAGGTCTGTCCTGCCAAGACAAAGGCCCTTGTCATGAAGCCCCTTGCCACCCAGACAAAGCTGCAGGTGCCCAATCATGTCTTTTCAACAGAGCTTCCCATTTTAGATGATCTGATGCCCATGACGTCTGTAAAAGGGAGCCAGTTCAGACAGCCCCTCTTTGAGTTTTCAGGCGCATGTCCGGGTTGTGGTGAGACACCCTATGTGAAACTCATCACACAGCTCTTTGGTGATCGCATGATGATTGCAAACGCTACGGGTTGCTCTTCTATATATGGAGGCTCTGCCCCTGTCTGCCCTTACACAGTTAATGAGGATGGGCATGGTCCTGCGTGGGCTAATTCGCTTTTTGAAGACAATGCTGAATATGGTTTTGGCATGGAGCTGGGTGTTACCCAGAGGCGTGAAAAACTGGCCGATCTAATGCGTGAAGCCAGAGAAAGTGGTGTCTCGAAAGACCTTGATGAGGCATTCCAGGGATGGCTTGAGAACATGAGTGACGGGGAGAAATCAAAGGAGCTTGGCAGGCAGATCATTGATCTCATTGAACTTGAACTTGCAAGCCCTGAGGGTGAAGACTTTAACCCGCTCCTTATTGATATTCTTGACAGAAGCGATTATCTGACCAAGAAATCCATCTGGGTCTTTGGCGGAGACGGATGGGCCTATGATATTGGCTATGGTGGCCTTGATCATGTAATTGCCTCGGGCCATGATGTAAACATCCTGGTGCTTGACACAGAGGTCTACTCCAACACCGGTGGTCAGGCCTCCAAGTCAACGCCCACGGGCGCTGTGGCCAAGTTTGCTGCTGGTGGCAAGCCCACACAGAAAAAGGATCTGGGTCGTATGGCCATGACTTATGGGTATGTGTATGTAGCCTCTGTGGCCATGGGTGCCAGCAAGAACCAGGTTTTGAAGGCTATTTTAGAGGCAGAGAGCTATCGAGGGCCTTCCTTGATTATTGCCTATGCCCCATGCATTAACCACGGTATCAATATGGGGCTTACACAGGAAGAGGAAAAGAAGGCCGTGGAGACGGGATATTGGTCCCTTTACAGGTATAACCCGTTACTTAAAGAGGAGGGGAAAAACCCGTTTATTCTTGATTCCAAAGAGCCCAAAGGGGGTTTTAGGGAATTTCTAATGGGCGAAGTGCGTTATTCGAGCCTCACGAGAACCTTCCCGGATCATGCCGAAGTGCTTTTTCAAAAGGCTGAAAAAGACATGAAGGAGAGATACGAGAATTATAAACGTATAGCTGGATAAGAAGGGAAATCCTGGCAGGATCATAAAGATTTCGACTGAAGTATTTTGTATAAGGTATTTGCGTTGTTTGTGGATAGTCGCAGTGGTAGTACTTGATGTCTAAGCGGAATAACAAAAAAGGCAGGCTCTTTGATAGTTGGCCCGAAAAGTATGACCAGTGGTTCGACACACCCATTGGTGCACTTGTGAAGAGATACGAGAGTGAGCTTCTCCTGGACCTGTTAAGGCCCAAACAGGGGGAGAAAATTCTTGATGTCGGTTGCGGAACAGGGGTGTTTACGCTCGATATTCTATCTTTTGACCCATATGTGATAGGTCTTGATATGTCCCTGCCCATGCTCGTGCGTGCAGGGCACAAGGCAAGGGAATATCCTTTCCGTGGGATTATCGGCGATATGATGTCCCTGCCATTTTCGGATGGCTCCTTTGATAAGGTCGTCTCCATGACCGCCATCGAGTTTGTAAAGGATGCACAAAGGACCGTTAAGGAATTATTCCGGGTGACCAGGGGAGGGGGCCGTATTGTGGTGACCACCCTCAATAGCCTCAGTCTCTGGGCCGATCGCAGGATGCATGAGGCTAAAAAAGGCCATTCTATATTTGAAAAGATAATTTTCAGATCTCCGGATGAGATACGTTCCATTGCCTCTGCAAATGCTGTGCTTAAGACAGCTATACATTTTCAGAAGGATGATGATCCTGAGGAGGCGCCTGAAATTGAACGTGAAGGGCGGAAGAGGGGCTCAATGACGGGAGCCTTTCTGGCTGTGAGGTGGGAAAAGCCCTGAGGTTTATACCAGATAGGCCAGGGGGGAGTTTGTTGGTTTTGGTCTGTCTTGGTAAGGCCATATTGCAGTATATTGTTATCATTAGGCATAGAAAGATTTTTTACATTATATGTTAAATTCGCTTATTGTTCATACCCGTAAACCAGTTTATTTCTGACATAACCCGTTACGGAGCTATTATTCTCCCTTCATGTTAGCAGAAAGATGACAATAAGAAATACAACTATTCTGATTTTTGTCTTAGCCTCCTTAATATTAAATGTTCAGACAAGCGATGCCTCCTGGCTGATAGATCCCGAAAAATTTCATACCTCGGTCCATGGCCAGGCCTCCTGCCAGGACTGTCACGAGAACATTACCGAGCAAGATCTCCATCCGAACCCCGCGAATGTCAATAAAAACCTTCAAGACTTCTTTAGCGTGGATAGCTGCTTGTCATGCCACGATAATGTCATGGACGATCTGAATGAAAATATCCATGGAACAACAAGGGATATTGAAGACCCCCAAAAATATGAGAATTGTCTTAAGTGTCATGATCCGCATTACCAACTTGGTCTTGGGGAAGACCAGGGTCGATTTGATCCCGCTAAACCCCGTCGTGAACAATGCGGTGCCTGTCATGAAACACGCACTTCCTTGCCGCCGCCCTCCGATGAAGACAGGGCATGTTTGGCCTGCCATCGCGCTATTGATCCCAAGGATTCCCAAATGAAGGATCAAATTTCTAGACTCTGTTTCCACTGCCATTCCTTGGGGGGAACCCAGGCTCAAGAAATGACCGGCAAGAGGGTTTCACTGATAAATAGCAGTGAATACCGGTCAGTTCCTCATGCCGGGCTCGCCTGCACGGCCTGTCATCTCGACGCCGATCAATTCAAGCACACTAACCAGAAGAGAAAAGATTGTCGCCAATGTCACCTTCACCATGACGAAAAGGTGGCCCATGATTCCCACATGGGAGTTGCCTGCGAGGCGTGTCATTTGGCAGGTGTGAAAGCCGCCAGGGATCCTGAATCTAAGCTCGTTTTTTGGGACAGGAAGCGCAAACCCGGAGAGCCTTCCAGCATCCATGAAATGATTATCGAGGATGACGAAACCTCATGCCAGAGATGCCACTTTAAGGGCAATCAGGTCGGCGCCGCATCCATGATCTTGCCGGCCAAAAGTATCATGTGTATGCCCTGCCATACAGCCAACTTTTCAGTGGATGATACCACCACGATTCTTGCTTTGATCGTTTTCTTGGTCGGAATCGTGATGATCTTTTCTTATTGGCTATCCGGGGCTACTCCCGGGGAAAGGTATAGTAGCCCAGTTGGCAGGCTTTTCAATTTGTTATGGAACGGCATCAAAACCGTTTTTTCCCGCAAGATCTTCTTGATCATCAAGGCCATGATCCTGGATGTGCTTCTGCAAAGAAGACTCTTCAGACAGTCCGGGGTGCGCTGGCTCATCCACAGCCTGATTTTTCTTCCATTTGTTTTCAGATTTTTTTGGGGTCTGATTGCCCTTATAACGTCCCTCTGGGCTCCCGAATGCACGGTGACCTGGCCCATGCTGGACAAGAACCACCCGGTAACAGCTTTTCTGTTTGACATGACAGGGATCATGGTTATTTTAGGAGCAGCCTTGGCCTTTATTCGAGGGCTTCTTAAGAGATCCCACAAACCTCCCGGTTTGCCAGGACAGGATCGGCTGGCACTGAGCTTAATTGGCGGCATTGTGGCTATCGGTTTTATTTTAGAGGGCATGCGTATCGCCATGACAGGTAGTCCTGCCGGTGCATGCTATGCGTTTATTGGCTGTGCAGTTAGCACCCTGTTCTCAGATTCGACCGGCTTGACACAATCTTACGGATACATATGGTATATCCATGCCATCTTAACGGGAATATTTGTTGCCTATCTCCCCTTCAGCCGTATGTTCCATATTATTATGGGGCCGATAGTTCTGGCCATGAATGTGATCTCGGAACATGAAACTGGCAGGAGATAGTAACAGAAAATATCAGTTGTTCAGAGTTTAAGTTACTTCCATTGGTAACTTTGAAACTCAGCGTTGGTGTCAAATTCTTACAATGAGTTTTTTTAGGAAGTTTATATATGGATGAAAAAATCAAACAGGCCCTGATTGATATTGTGGGCGAAAATAATTACACAGACAGCCTGATCGATATGGTATCCTATTCCTGCGATGCGTCTGAGTATAGCCAAAGACCTTCATGCGGGGTATGGGTTGAGACTGCCGAGCTTGTCTCGAACATTTTGAAATTTGCCAACCGGGAGCACATCCCGGTTGTCCCCAGGGGCGCAGGAACGGGTCTTACCGGCACGGCTACTCCGGTGGATGAGGCAATTGTCCTTGACTTGAGTCACATGAATAAAATCATAAGGATCAGTATTGAAGACCGCCTGGCGATAGTTCAGCCTGGTGTGGTTTATGCTGATCTTGAGAAAGCACTTGCTCATTATGGGTTTTTCTTTCCGCCCGATCCCGCGAGCGGTACTGTCTGCACGTTAGGGGGGAATGTGGCAACCAACGCCGGGGGTGTGAAGGGAGCCAAGTATGGGACCACTCGAGATTATGTCCTGGGTCTCCAGGTGGTTCTTCCGGACGGACGTATCATGAGAACCGGTTCAAGGACCATGAAGAGCGTATCCGGATACGATCTGACGAAGCTTTTTGTGGGCTCCGAGGGAACATTGGGGGTAATTACAGAGATTATACTCAAGATCAATCCCAAGACCACTGCGGCCAGCACTTCGATGGCCACCTTCGATAACCTTGAGGACGCGGGCCGGGCCGTTAGCCAGGTCATGTACAGCGGCATAATACCCAGTGTGCTGGAGATTTTGGGACGCGATACCATTATGGCCATCAACCAGAACACAGATCTCGACCTCCCTGAAGTTGATGCCATACTACTTGCGGAGACGGATGGCTACACCACGGGGGAGACCGATTTTCAGATGGGAAAGGTCATTGAGGTTTTCAATAAAAACAATGCCAGGGTGGTCAAAAAGGCCAAGTCGGAGAAGGAGGCCTCTGAGCTCTGGGTGGCCAGAAAGTCCGCATATGCAGTTCTATCAAGGATTAAAACCCATGTTGTGCTTGAAGATGTAACCGTCCCCATGGCTAAGATCGCCGATTTGCTTAAAGGGATTAAGGCCATTTCGGAGAAACACAACATTATGATCGCCACCTACGGTCACGCAGGAGACGGGAATCTTCATCCCCAATTCGTATACGACGGGTATGACCCGGAACAGGTTAAGAAGAAGAAAGCGGCAAGCGCCGAACTTTTTCAATTAACCATTGATCTTGGAGGAACCCTCACCGGTGAACACGGCATCGGTCTCCAGAAAGCCCCCTTTATGACCATGGAGCATGACCCGGCGGCCATGGACGTAATGCGTGGCATCAAGAGGTTGTTGGATCCCAACAATATCCTCAATCCCGGCAAAATGGCACTTGATAAAAAAAATGGAAACTAAATACGATTTTGAGAGAAAGTACCGAGTACAAATACTGCAATGCTCACGATGCGGTTTTTGCCAGGCGGTCTGTCCTGTTTTCGGAGCCACCCTCCGTCCTGCATTGAATGCCCGGGGAAAGATGCTGTTGTTGAAAGAGGTAATGGACGGAAAAGTCCAACTCAATGATGAATTAATTGAAACCATGTTCCAGTGCACTACCTGTGCTGCCTGCGCCGAAAGTTGCCCCTCCGGCGTAAACGTGCCCGACATCATCAAACAGGTGCGGAAGGACATGGTCAATATCGGTTCCTGCCACCCAGCGTTCAAAGGAATGAACGAGGTGCTAAAGAACCATACCAACATCTACGCGGAAGACGATCCCGAGGATTTTGAAAGGGAGCGAAACAAAAAGGCCGAATACGTGTATTTTATAGGATGCGTGGGCTCCTATCGAGAGGATGAAGCCACCCTGGAAACCCTCGATCTTCTGGATCGTCTCAACGTGGATTATACCCTGATTGATGAAGTATGTTGCAGCGGTGTTCTGGAGGATGTGGGATATGACATGAACGAGGATCTTGTGAGAAAAAATATGGATATGATCATGGCCACGGGGGCCAAGACTGTAATAACCGGCTGCCCCTATTGCTCGCGGACTTTCAACAACAAACCCCAGTATGCTGAACTTAAGGACAAGGGGATCAAAGTCCTTCACATCACTCAATTCCTGAAGGATTTTGACTTTGGTGTCACGACGGACAAGCTGGTGACCTACCATGATCCATGCGACTTGGGAAGGCACTGTGGTATTTATGAAGAGCCAAGAGAGATCATCAGGAAGATTGCACCAAACTTTGTGGAGTTGCGCCACAACCGTGTTGATTCCCTCTGTTGCGGGGCCGGTGGTGGTGTAAGGGGCGCCTATGCCAAGAACTCTATTGCCATGGCACGCCGCAGGCTGGAGGAGGTTGAGGAAGTCGGTGCCGAGGTGGTGCTGACAGAGTGTAATTCCTGTGTGCATAACCTTGCCAATGCCAAATTGCGCAAGCAGAAGTTCAAGATTTCCAACATATCTCAATTTGTTAATGAATTGATGGAAGAAGCAGAGTAGAAAAAAAGGAGGTAAGCGAGTGGAGATTCAAGGATACAATATGCCGGATGACTTGCACTACGAGGAGAATCATTTTTGGGTAAAGGAAGAAGGAGATCTCCTGGTCATGGGAATGGATGATTTTGCACAGACAATGGCCGGGGAGGTCGTGTATATCCAGCTTCCTGATGAGGGAAAGAGGGTGAAAGTAGGCAAGAAATTTGCCAAGATAGAATCCGGCAAATGGCTGGGGAAGGTCTATGGACCTGTCAATGGAGAACTGGTAGCAGTAAATGAAGAACTGGAAATGAACCCGGGCTTAATCAATGATGACTGCTACGGCAAGGGCTGGATGTACAAGATCAAGCCGGATGATAAGGGAGAACTCGCCAACCTGATCTATGGGCCGGAGGCGGTTGAAAAGTGGCTCTTGGCAGAAATTGAGAAATACGCGGAAGAGTAGACAGCGGAAGAGTAGGCAGTATGGAGTAGGCAGTAAGCGGTGAGGATTAGTGGAGTGGCATTGTGCCTACTGCTTACTCCCTACTTATTATGGAGCTGAGCCCACATGTCCAACCAGGATTACAGCGTCCGGCAGATTTTAGAGATGGAGGCCTGTACCAACTGTCAGGTCTGTGCGGATGTGTGCCCCGCGGTCTCCGCCTCCCATGACGGGGAATTGTCCGGTGTCTTTCGCATAAAGGGACTCACGCAGATCCTTAAAAGCCGGACAGGGCTTTTCCGCAGGCTTTTTGGGAAAAAAGGGCCCACTGAGGAACAATGGAAGCATTACAGTGACACGGTCTTTCGATGTACGCTCTGTGGTAATTGCCAGGAAATCTGCCCGGTTGGTATCCACCTTAAGGACTTATGGCTGTCTCTCAGACAGGACCTTGTTCATTCAAAATCTTACCCCAAAAAAATTGAGA
Source organism: Desulfobacterales bacterium (assembly GCA_030668505.1). Taxonomy (GTDB): domain Bacteria; phylum Desulfobacterota; class Desulfobacteria; order Desulfobacterales. The sequence goes on from DAOUTV010000055.1 coordinate 8,296, forward strand.
TGATTCGGGATAACCTGGAGGAAAGCCGGAACGTCTTTGCAGAAGACAACGAAGAGCGGGCCGATTGGGTTGAGGACATGCGCGATGCCCCGGAACATGGCTATCTCAAGGATAAGGCCGAGATAGTCTATTTTACAGGTTGCGTTGCATCCTATTTCCCGCTTGCCCAGAAGATTCCCATGGCGCTGGCGG
>DAOUTV010000058.1 GCA_030668505.1 Desulfobacterales bacterium
AAAACCGTTTCTGATTGAGTCTTACTCTTAAAGCTCAGGTCTGGGCCCATTTAAAGGTTTGACCCTAAGGCAGAAACCGGTATAACATACAGCAGGCCAACTGGCCTGCTTTTGTATAAAGTATATGGAGAAAAGTGGAAATTTATTCTAAGTTGCTCAGTGCCAAAATATGTCTTGTCGTGGTCTCCCTCCTGATATGTGCCAGTTGTGTTACCCAAACATCTAGCCTCAGAACTGACCAACAAACCTCTGAAGAGAAGGTTGTCCCGGAAAAAACAGGGCATGAATTATCCTTACAAATACCTGAGGGAGAGATCTCCGCTCTGTCGGAGGGTGAAACAAAGGAAAAACTCCTGCCCCAGGCCGTTCCCCTTGAAAACGGCCCTCCACTTACTGAGCAAGAATCACCGACAAAACCAGCCCAGGAAATGCTTGATTCGGCCCTGGAGTTCTGTCAGGCTTCATTCGATTTTTGGGACAAGGGGGACCTGGACAATTCCCTCGATGCCCTTGATCAAGCCTATTCTCTCATCTTGAAGGTAGATGCAAACCCTGAGGAGCCTGAAATCTTACAGCAAAAGGATGATTTGCGTTTTACCATTTCTAAGCGAATCATAGAGTGTTACTCATCGAGGTTTACGGTAGCTAATGGGTACCATAAGGCTATTCCCCTTGTCATGAACAGACACGTGGAAAAGGCCATACACCTATTTACAGTGAGGGATCCCAATTTCTTTCTTGATTCTTACCGCCGTTCAGGACGATATCGTCCTGCAATCGTAAAAGCCCTGAAGGAAGCAGGGCTTCCGGAAGAGCTTTCATGGCTACCTCTAATTGAAAGTGGATTCAAGATAAGGGCGTTTTCAAGCGCCAGGGCCCTTGGTCTTTGGCAGTTTATCGCTTCAACGGGATACAAATTCGGTCTAAAAAGGGATCGGTGGATCGATGAAAGAATGGACCCGGAAAAATCTACCACGGCAGCCATCGCTTATCTCAAAGAACTGCATCAGATCTTTGGGGACTGGGCCACGGTTCTGGCTGCTTACAACTGCGGAGAGGGTGCCGTATTGAAACGTATCCGTAGCCAAAAGATCAACTATCTTGATAATTTCTGGGACCTTTACAGAAAACTTCCCAGGGAAACCGCCTTCTACTTCCCAAAATTCCTGGCCGTATTGCATATCTTAAATGACCCTGAGGCTCACGGCATGATTTTACCTCCTGTGGATGAGGAAGTAAAAAGCGAAAAAGTTAACATTAAAAAAGAGGTCCACCTTAAAACTGTGGCCAAACATCTTGAAGTTCCCTACGCGAGCCTGAGAGACCTGAACCCCGAATTGAGGTACAATTATACACCAGACAGGCCATATGGCCTCAATGTCCCGGAAGGCAAAGGGGAATTGCTGCTCGCAAAAATAGACGATATTCCTGTGTGGCGTCCCCCCTATGTGGTCCACAGGGTTCGAAGGGGAGAAACTTTATCAATCATAGCACGAAGACATCGAGCAAGTGTCAAGTCCATTATGGCAATGAACGGACTCAGAAGCAGTCATTATATAAAGGTGGGTTGGAAACTCAAGATTCCGACCGGAAAAAACTACGTATCTGTTAAGAAGGTCTCAACTCCCATATCCAGCCTAAAGATAAAAGGGGAATTCGCAGAGTATGTGGTCAGGAAAGGAGATTCCCTGTGGAAGATTGCAAATCGATTCGGAACCACTACCAAAGACATACAATACATGAATCAACTCAGAAGTACTCGCCTGCAGATAGGACAGGTTCTTAAAATTCCAAGAGATCCAATTTCTGATAAAAAGAATATAAGGAAAACTCAAAAAGCCATAAAGAACGACGGTCCCACTATAGTTGCCAGAAAAACGCTGGATAAGTCTTTCGTATTTCATTAGATATGGCAACGTAAAGTTGTAGCAATTATTACTGGTCAAGTAGTCAGCAATTCTGTTTTTTCCTAATGAACCCCCCTCCATGGCCCCGTAAGCGCTAAGTTGCTTTTGCCCAGAAGGGACTAAAAAAATGAACATCGAACATCGAACGTCCAACATCGAATTTTGAATGGGAAAAGAGGAAACAGAGGAATTAATTAAGATTTTCGTTATGAGTATCAAAACGGCTGTAAATAAACCACGCCGTGGCGTGGTTGAATGTTCGGTATTGGATGTTTGTTTTTTTATTCGATGTTGGATGTTCGATGTTCGATGTTGGACGTTCATCTTTCAAAACAACCCCATATGGAATAAATGCAATCAGTGAATGTTTACTAAATAACTTAGCGCTTATGCTCCATGGCCCCTGACTGACACACGCCTCCTCTCTTTTCAAAAAGTTTTTTGCTTGTATTAATTGCTTTTCGGATATAGTTGCAAAAGGGCTATCTGTGAAGTATATCTCTGCTTATGCATCTTCAAGAGTTTTAGAAAAAAAACTTAGGGGCTTTATCATGAAAAAAAAAGATCAGGCAATCACCTTTCTGGGGAAGAATACTGAGTTCGAGGGGAAACTGTCATTTCAAGGCACAATCAGAATAGACGGTCATTTTAAAGGAGAAATATCGAACGGTGGGCATCTTATTGTTGGAGAAGAAGGATTGATCGAAGCCAATATGCATGTCTCTTATATTGTCATAAGCGGAGAGGTCCACGGTAACATCATTGCAGATCAGAGGGTAGATATTCATGCGCCCGGCAAGGTTTTTGGAGATATCCAGGCTCCGGCCGTGGTGATTGATGAAGGTGTTATTTTCGAAGGCACAACCCGGATGTATCAGGCAAAAGAGTCTGATACGAAAGAACTTGACGCCATAGGGTCTGATGAGTATGCCGGTAGTCCACCCCCGACTCTTTGTGCCATTTACGGCATTGTCACCGATCAAAACACTGGTAAGCCAATTAAAAATGCCGAGATCGTTTGCGAAGGTACTGGCAAGAAGAAAGCCTGGACTAACGCATCGGGATATTACGAACTGATAAACCTTGAAGATGGCAAATGGAAGATGAAAATCAAAGCCAAAGGCTACAGAAAAGGAACCTATAAAGTTGAAATATCCGGTGAGGGAACATATGAGCAAAACAGTGAGTTAAAACCAAAATAATAGCCTTTATCCTACCCCTATGCCCGACTTAGTCTCAGATATAGCTATGATTTGATACCCACAGAACCGGCAAAAAAGCAGGCCACAAAGTGGTTTTCCCGCACTTCTTTGAGTTGCGGAGCTTCCCGGCTGCACATATCCTTTGCATAGAGGCATCGTGTGTGGAAGCGACACCCTGGGGGAGGATCAATAGGACTGGGCACGTCGCCAGGCAGAACGGTCCGATTGCTCTTTTTTCTTGGGTTGGGCACTGGCGCTGCGGAAAGCAGTGCCTGGGTGTATGGGTGGAGCGGCGTTTTGTAGAGAGGGTCAGAATCGGCCACCTCTACTAATTCGCCAAGATACATGACCGCCACCCGGTCGCTGATGTGCTCCACCACGCTTAAATCATGCGAAATAAAAAGATAGGTCAGGCCAAATTCCTCCTGCAAGTCCTGCAACAGGTTTATGACCTGGGCCTGGATAGACACGTCCAGGGCCGAGACGGCCTCATCGCAAATGATCAGTTGGGGGTTTAGAGCCAGGGCACGGGCCACGCCAATACGCTGGCGCTGACCACCGGAAAACTGGTGGGGATAGCGGCGCATTTGCTCCCGCTTGAGACCGACCACTCGAAGTAGTTCCAGCACCCGTGCCTCGCGCTCGCGGCGGTTGGTCATGCCGTGGACAAAAAGAGGTTCACCAACAATATGGGCCACGTTCTTACGCGGGTTAAGGGAGGAAAAAGGGTCCTGGAAGATAACCTGCATTTGCCGGCGAAGGGCCCGCATCTTCTCCTTTCTATAGCTGAGAATACTCTCACCACGAAAAAGCACATCGCCGCTGGTCGGCTCCTCCAACCGCAGAATAATCCGTCCCAGTGTGGATTTGCCGCAGCCTGATTCGCCCACCAGGCCCAGCGTCTCGCCCGACCGGATGTGCAGACTGACTCCGTCCACGGCCTTGACCGAGGCGATCTGTCGCAGAAACACCCCTCCGGTGATGGGGAAATGCTTGACTACATTTCTGACCTCAACAAGGGGCGTGCTGGTATTTTTATTAGCCTCACGCATAGTTATGACATCGAACCCTATGACCGTTTCCGAGGTCGATAATGGGGGGGGATACCCGGCGACACTCCTCCCGTGCCTCTGCGCAGCGTTCGTGGAAGAGGCATCCTTCGGACAATTTGAACAGTGAGGGCACCACTCCAGGTATAGTACTCAGCCTCCGACGCTTCTCCTCCCGGCCCAGAACCGGGATCGAATTCATCAAGCCGATAGTGTAAGGATGTTTGGGCTCGGCAAAAAGGGTGTCTACGTCTGCCTCCTCCATGACCTTACCGGCATACATGACAACCACATTCTGGGCCATCTCAGCGATGACTCCCAGATCGTGGGTGATAAAAAGGATAGAGGCACCGGCTTCCTCTTTAAGCATATTCATCAAATCGAGAATCTGTGCCTGGATGGTTACATCCAAAGCAGTAGTCGGCTCATCAGCGATCATCAACTTAGGGTTACATGCAAGTGCCATGGCGATCACTACCCGCTGGCGCATACCTCCGCTCATCTGATGTGGATAGTCCTTGATACGTGACTCGGCCGCAGGAATACCCACCAAATGGAACATCTCGATGACCTTGTTGCGGATCTCGCGTCGGGATAGGCCCTTGTGGAGGCGGATGACCTCAGCCACCTGTTCGCCCACGGTAAAGACAGGGTTGAGGGAGGTCATGGGCTCCTGGAATATCATAGAGATGCGGTTGCCCCGGATCTTTTTCATCCTGGACTCTGGCAACTTGAGCAGGTTGACGCCTTCGAAGAGGATTTCCCCCCCGGCAATCTTGCCTGGCGGAATAGGGACAAGTCCCATTATCGAAGCGGCAGTCACGCTCTTGCCACAGCCTGATTCGCCCACCAGACCCAGTGTTTTGCCCGATTCAACAGATAAACTGACATCGTCCACTGCCTTGAGTATAGACCTTCTGACCTCAAAATAGGTCTTGAGGTTTCTTATCTCCAATAGGGATTCCGCCGCCATGATTCTAATCCCTCAACCTTGGGTCCAGTGCATCGCGCAGACCGTCACCCAGCAAGTTGAAACCCAGCACACCAAGTAAGATAGCTATACCCGGGAGGGTCATGACCCACCAGGCCCGCAGGATCATGGACCGGCCCATAGCGATCATGGCGCCCCACTCCGGCGTAGGAGGCTGGGCTCCCAGACCGAGAAAGCTTAGGCCCGCCGCGTCCAAGATGGCCGAACCGAAGCCCAGTGAGGCCTGAACAATAATAGGAGCCAGGCAGTTTGGAAGGATGGCGTTAAAGAGGATACGCCGGTTCCTGGCGCCCACGGCCCTGGCCGCTGTGACATAGTCCTTCTCGAATTCCTCCATGACAGAGGCCCGGACAATACGGGCAAACCGAGGGATGGTGATAATCCCTATGGCCATCATGGCGTTTCGCAGACCCGGCCCCAGGTAGGCCACAATAACAATGGCCAGCAGGATGTGGGGAAATGCCAAGAGAATGTCCATGAAGCGCATAATGATGCTATCCAGCCAACCCTTGTAATAGCCCGCAATGGCCCCCAGCAAGGAACCGAAAAACAGGCCAATACCCACGCTGACTACACCTACCATGAGGGAGACCCTGGCGCCGTAAATGATCCGTGAGAGGATATCTCGTCCCAGGTCATCAGTACCCAGGATGTTTTTCATCGCTCCCCCTGGGGACCATATTGGTGGCTTAAGCTGATCGTAAAGGGAGTTTTCCACCGGATTATGAGGGCTTATTACCGGCGCCAGTAAGGCACACAGGACAAAGATGGTGATAATGATCAGCCCCGCCACGCCAGTCTTGTTGCGGAATAGTTTTTCGATCTGGTCGAATATTGGATGCCGGTCTTCAGGATTGGCTGTTATTGCAAAAAGGCTCATTGTCTTTTTCGATTTATTCCCATAGTGGTTACTTGACGCTGATGCGGGGGTTAATGACGGCATAGAGCACGTCTACAATCAGGTTAACGATAACAAAACATGCTGCCACAACAAGGGTCCCGCCCTGGATTACCATGTAATCACGCTTGACCACACCGTCAAAAATCCACTTGCCCACTCCAGGCCAGGCAAACACGGTTTCGGTCAAAATAGCTGCCCCCAACATGATGCCGAACTGAAGACCGATCACGGTGATTACCGGGATGAGACCATTTCTAAGGGCGTGCTTTAGCACTATCTTGGTCTGCCCCAGCCCTTTGGCCTTGGCTGTCTTGATGTAGTCCTGGCGCAGCACTTCCAGCATGGACGAGCGGGTCATGCGGGCTATAATGGCCAGTGGAATAGTACTTAAAGCGAAGGCCGGCAGGGTCAGATGCCAAAGCACGTCCTTTAAGGCAGGCCAATTACGGGTCAGGATGGCGTCCAGCACGTAGAAATTGGTGATGATCTCGAGGTCAATGCCTATACCCATCCGTCCGGACATGGGAAACCATCCCAGATATAAAGAAAAAACGAGCATCAGAACCAGACCCAGCCAGAAGACTGGTATACTCACACCGATTAGCGAGGCAATCATACTCATGTAATCAAACCAGGAATACTGCTTGGTGGCTGAAATGATGCCTAATATTATGCCGAAGAAACAGCTCAGAAACATGGCTGCAATGGAGAGTTCTATGGTCGCCGGGTAGCGTTGCTTGATTTCGTCCCAGACCTTTTGGCGGGTCCAGATGGTCTCGCCCAAATCAAACTTAATCAGTCTTTTGAGAAACATGCCATACTGGACGTAAAGCGGTTCATTGAGCCCGAGGTGTTCCCTCATGGCCTCCAGGGTCTCCTCTGTGGCCCGTTCTCCTAAGAGCAGCTCAGCCGGATCGCCAGGGGTGATGGCCAGCATGAGGAAGATGATAATCGACACACCCAACAGGGTAGGGATGATACTGAAGGCACGGCGAATTATAAAACTAAGCATGAGTGTATGGGAACCTGGCGGTTTTTGTTTGAAGGAGTGATACAGGGGAGGGGTTGTCCCCTCCCCTGACAGTTTGTTTGGTCCTTTACTTCAGCCAGACGTTCTTTAGTCGAACCGACCCGGTGGGATGTAGTTTGAAGTTTGTGACGTTTTTTACAGCCGGCCACATCACCGTGGAATGGGCGATGGGAACCACCGGGACTTCGTCGTACATCAACTGCTGGGCCTTTTTGTAGATGGCGGTCCGCTTGGACTGATCAACGGTCTTCTTCCCGTCCAGCATCAATTTATGATATGTCTCGTTTTTCCACTGGGTCCGGATGGCGGGCGATGCCAGGCCATCGAAGAGCACGGCCAGGAAGTTATCCGGGTCTCCGTTGTCGCCAGTCCAGCCGAGCTGAAAAAAATCCATGTCCGGGGGCTGCTGCTTTTGTCTCTTCAGATAGGTTCCCCAGTCATAGCTGACGATTCGGGCCGTAATGCCAATCTTAGCAAGATCACCAATCATGGCAATGCCAACCTTCAACCCTTCGGGGTTATAGGGCCGGGGAACAGGCATAGACCAGAGGGTAAGTTCATCCAGGCCCTTGGCTTCGGGAAAGCCGGCCTTGGCCAGTTCCTGTTTGGCCAGCTCAAGGTCGTATTTATAGCCAGGTATGTCCGTGTTGTATCCCCACATGGTCGGTGGAATGCAGTTTTTTGCCACCTCGCCCATGCCCTGGTAGATGTTATCTACAATGGCTTTGCGGTCAATGGCATGGGCTACGGCCCTGCGCAGGTGGACATTACTCTTCCATGGTTCCTTGGTGAGGCCGAAGCCCAGGTAGCCGATGTTCATACCTGGCTGGCTGAAGACTTTCAGCTTGGGGTCTTTCCTGGCCAGAGGAAGATCCGCCGGGTTGGGGAACTGGCAAATATGGATGTTGCCACCCTTGAGCTCCAGAAAGCGAACTGAGTTCTCAGGGATAGCCCGGAAGACGATTTTGTCCAGATAAGGTCCAGCGGACTTGTCCCAGTAGTCTTTGTTTCTCTCCAGGATTACCCTGTCATCTCTGATCCATTTGACGAATTTGTAAGGCCCGGTCCCTACAGGATTGCGGAGGAATTCCTTTGGGTTTTTCATGAAGGCCGTAGGGCTGATGATGTCGGCAAAATCCATGCCCAGGTTGTTCAGTGTGGGTGCCTCCACCCTCTTAAGGTTGAAGACGACCGTATACTCATCCGTGGCCTCGATAGAGCCGATTGTGTCATCCATCTCCATCATCTGCCAGTACTCGGGCGGCCGTTCCT
>DAOUTV010000233.1 GCA_030668505.1 Desulfobacterales bacterium
CATTGTTGAACTTCAATGAAGTCCCGAGAAGTCATTGTTAAGGACGTCTTAATAGACAATAACTCGCTTGGCCTTCCAATATTTTCCTGACCAGTAATAATCATCCAGACTATCTCTTGTTACGCCCTTAGACTTTGAGGCGTGAATAAATTGGCGATTACCAACGTAAATACCAACATGCCTGGCAAATAAGCCGGCCTTAAAGAAAACAAGGTCTCCATATTGAAGCTCCTTTTGCTTTACCGGGAGCCCAATATCTTTTTGCAATCCGGTAGACCTTGGCAAATTAATACCAAACTTATCTCTGAAAGTTATGAAGACGAAGCCTGAACAATCTATGCCCCTCCTCGAAAGACCGCCCATCCTATGCGGCGTACCATGCCAGTCTTTTTCCTGTTTGATAAGAATGTTTTTAACCTGGGTCTCGGAGTATGCTGATTTCTTATCTATGTCTTGGTACTTAGGAATAACAGTGTGCCGCCCTATATCAGGGGTCAACGAACAGCCTGAGATATTCAATATCAAAATTACAAATATATATGTAATGTATCGGTGGATAATCTTCCGCTCCGTTCTTCGATCCGTTCCCTTTGTTGAAGTACTCGCCGCATCCACTCGCGATCGTCTTCTAGATGGATCTCCGCCAGCTGATTGAATTCCTTTGCCTGAACAGTGTTTCCTTTCAAAAGCCATGCCTCTGACAGGTAATAGTAGTTTTGGCCGTTGGTTGGATTGATGTTGATGGCCCGCTCAAATATGCTTATGGCATTGTCGGGATCACCACTCTCCAGAAGTATTCTTCCTTGCTCCGTCAATTGCAAAGAAGCTAGGGCACGGGGACTTTGCTCTTCAGGAACTGAGAGGAACGTGGCACAGCCTGAGACGGCCAGGACCAGTCCACCCACGGAAAGCACTAGTAATAATTTAAGAGTCTTTGAAGAGATCTTTAACCCCCTTGATAATCCGTTTGAATCGATCCACGCGCGGATGAAGTGAGCAATAACTTTTAGGGACATTGTTAGCTAAAAAAACCTCCTCTAATGGTTTTGGACAGCCATTTTTAACGGCCAGCTGTCCGCTCTCGGAGCAAATAGTGCATTTTACCACGCCTGGTGGCATTTTAAACCAGCCACCTGACACATAATGGGGTATAGCATCAATGAGATCGGCCCAAATAGGCAAGGCGGAGGACGAGCCCGTTAGGTGAATGGAATCCCCGTCATCAAAGCCTACCCATACCAGTGCCAAGATATCCGGGGTATATCCTACAAACCACCCGTCTCTAAAATTATTGGTTGTGCCGGTCTTACCCGCTACCGGAAAAGCAATGCCCATTCCTTTCAGCGACCGGGCAGTTCCTTCGTCTACCACGCTACGCAGCATAGAACTCATGATAAAGGCTTTCTCAGGGGAAATCACACGTTCAATAGTCATATGCCTTCGTTCTAGAATTTCTCCATTTTCGTCCAAGACCTCTTTCAAGGACAACGGATATGGTAGCACACCACTAGCAGCAAAGGGACTGTAAGCAATGGCCAATTCCAAAGGTATTACCTCAAAGGCGCCCAATGAAAGAGACGGGTAAGGCTTGAAAGACGTTGAAAAGCGCAATGAGGTTGTTGTGCTGAGTATACGATCAAGACCAATCTGCATAGCCAGATCAACCGTTGCCAGGTTGATCGATTTTGCTAAGGCATCTCTCAGACTTACCCGATCTTCCTCAGTGGGCGCATAATTTTGCGGTTGCCATAGCTCTCCATTTACCTCATAGGATTTGGGTTCATTGGACAACATGGAAGCCGGGGTGAATTGATCCAATGCACTAAGGTACACGAAAGGTTTGAATGCGCTTCCTGGTTGCCGTCGGGCCTGGGTAATTCGATTAAACTGGCTCACGCTGTAATTGCGCCCCCCTACCATGGCCAACACATAGCCTGTCTTGGGTTGCATCACGATGATAGCACCTTGTAGTTCCTTCTCATGGCCTGAGCGATTTAGGGAGGGATCCGATCTTTCCAAACGTTCTAAACCCGTTCTAAGCGCCTTTTCGGCTGCCATTTGAACCTGACTGTCCAATGTGGTGTATATGGAAAGTCCGAGACTGGACAAAGATTCGGGCGAGTAAAGCGTTGTAAGCTGCTTGGAGAGGTAGTCTATGAAATAGGGGGCCTTTTTGCCGTAATCCTTAAAACCTATTGTGTTTACCGGTGCAAGCAAAGCTGTCTGGAGTTCTTCATCGGAAATCCCCCCATCTTTGTACATGGTATTTAGCACCATGTTTCTCCGATCTTGGCAGCGCTTTTTGTCAACATAAGGAGAATAATAATTGGGGCCCTTAATCATGCCGCCTATGGTAGCGCCCTCGATCAAAGAAAGCTCGCTCACAGGTTTACCGAAGTAGAAATAGGATGCTTCGCCGAGACCGTTGATGGCAGCTGTTCCCTTCTGACCTAGATAGATTTCGTTCAGATAAATTTCCAGTATTTCGTTCTTTTCGTACATGAACTCCATGGTGATGGACATGAAAAGTTCTTTGAGTTTGCGGGATAGTGTTCTATCTGGGGTCAAGAAATAGTTTTTCGCCAATTGCTGGGTGATGGTGGATCCACCTTGGCGTATCTCGGCTTGATGCAGGTTGATGTAAAGGGCCCTGAGTATTCCCCACGGGTCCAGGCCCCGGTGTTCGTAAAACCGCTTATCCTCTGCGGCCAATATAGCGTATATGACGTCCCGAGGCACTTGATCAATGGAAATGAGCTGTCGTCGTTCCCGCTCTGAGCCAAAAAACAGCGCTACCTCCTCGGGCTCCATCTCCAAAATCGGTATCGGCTCTCCAGTATTTAGATTTATGATCGATTCTATACGGTTCTCCTGGAACCAGACCTGCACAGGAAACCCCTTCCTACTTCGAGAAGGCACCTCAAGGTCGTGCAAAAACAGTTCCACTAAAGATGCCGAGATGCGCATCTCGCCCTTGCGCTTTGGCTCATCGGGGACCTCCCAGTAGCCGAGGCGGTCCAGTTTGTCATGAAAAAATGCGCGGTCTATGTTCTGTCCGGGATAAAGTATTGTGGTGTCGGAGAAAACCCTCGAGGGAATACTCCATCGCCGACCCGAAAATCGCTTTTCGATCTGGGACGAAAGATGCCAGCAATAGAGCAGCAAACTCACGCCCATAAGTACAAGGGCTATGCCGGCCACCCCTATCAACCGCTTCAAATAAGAACTTCTTGAATGAATTTTTCCCATCATTTTAAATTAGATATAAGAGGTCTTCCCTGCCTAAAATCCGTTAAGAATGAAGACCCTTCCTGTTGTCTGTCTTTCTGTCAGAGAGTTGATCTGAGGTCAGCCGTGAATGGTTTTGACCCTCCCCACAAGGCCGTTTTCCAAGCGAACCTTGATCCCGTGGGGATGTGTGGTGGATTTTGTCAGAATATCCCGGACGATGCCTTCGGTAAGCTGTCCGGTTCTCTGGTCCTGCTTTAATACAATGGAAACTTTCAGGCCGGATAGAATATCGGCTCTTTTTGTTCCGTCAGTCATTTGGAAATTCCTTTGTTTCTTTTATGAGCTTGGTGCTGCTGTTAATAGTGGGGCGGCTTTTCATTTGCCGGTGCATCCGTTCCAGGGGTGAACTCCGAGAGTTCTTTGACCCGTTTCACCAGGGCGTCACAGATGGAGCCGAGCCTTTCGATCTCCTGCTGCTGTTCGCAAAGCACATCATTCAGGTCTTTGATGGTCTGTTCCTGAAATGCGATTTTAGTTTCAATTTCCACCAGACGTTCTTCACTCATTTTTATGATTTTCCTCCAGGCTCATGGCTCAAGATGATATACCTAACGATAGAATTATACCTGGGTTGAGCGGTTCAACGTTCACGGTTCACGGTTGAAGAGCCCCTGGCCCAGACCCTGGCCCAGACCGGGTTTTATCAGCTTGTAGCCAATAGTAAGCATTAGCGCCAGGGCAGGCCGGAACTACATGGGCACCAAAATCATCTAGGGATGTCGTGCCAGGGCGGGCCTAACTGGCTGTTAGCAAGCCGACTTCGCCAAAGTAGCTTTAGCTACGAGCCGACTTCGCCATAGTAGCCTCGGCTACGACGGCTGAACGGCTGAAAAGGATGACGCATCAATAAAGAAAGTTCAC
>DAOUTV010000014.1 GCA_030668505.1 Desulfobacterales bacterium
AACTGTGGGTGCACCTTGCCTCTGCGTAGTCGCACTCAGAAAGCATTGCACTGGCATCATAATGATAGAATTTCTTTTCGTTTTGAATTTTGCATTTTTGTCATTCGATATTGTTTCGGGTTTCGATATTCGGATTTCGGATTTGTTTTCTGCCAGAAAAAACACGAATCATAGAACTTAGGAACCAATACCTAATACTACCTGATTGAGCATCACCCAATTGGGGTACAAGTCAACTATGACCTTAACATGGCTTGAAGCTTTTCTTTCTCTTCCAACTTAACGCCACTGTCTTCAATGACTCCTTGTTTTTCAAGGTAAAGCAACAAAAGCTTTACGGCATGTTGGTGGTCACTGAACACGCGTTCTATGCTTACAAAACTGTACTGGCTGACCTCTTTGTCTATGAAGCGGTCTATCCAGTATTCCAGGGCCTTACCTTCTTTTGGAGGGTATTCTCCAAGTACAATGGGCTTCTTATAAGCAAAGCGAATCTGCGCCAACAGGTTATCCTTCTTTTCGTCTGCCACAATTTTTACGTTCCTTTCAATTCTTGCCTTTGAATAGAGCCTTCCAAATCTCGCGCTGAGCGTACATAAAATTCTTATACACTACCAACTATCCGAGGTCAACTGCTCGCTTTTTGAATGGGCATCCCTTCAGTTTGACACCCTTCCTTTTTTGTTGTAAATTCCAACACAACAGTCAATGACCGCCTTACCACAACTTGTTTGTATTGCAAAGATTGGACCATTAGCATAGCGGCAGGCCTAAGTTCGTCAGAAGGCTGAAGCAACAAATGCCCCCACAATGGGGGGACTGAGAATTAACGGGCTGTTGCCCAAACAGCTTAGCAATCAAGTTCTGAGGAGCCGTCATGGGAATCTTTTTTGAGGTTAGGTCATTGATATGGCCTGACAGGTCCCAAGACGGCACCATGTTAGACGTACCGCCCTGACCAAATTACAATAGGCTTGTTAGCTTATATGGAACGTTGTCGTGTGCCTGATCTAACACGATTGATACCAGTTGCCACCATGAAACATGATGAGATTTGACCTGACCTCAAAAAAGATTCCCCTGACGGCTTGTGCAAGTCGCAAGAAAATAGCAACATCTTCGCTGTGGTGATTTGGGAAACAGCCTGTTAAGGGACAACAACAAAAGGTATGACGATGAGCGCAAATATATTGATGATGGTTGGTTGCGGGGTTCTCGTTGGTATTGGTGCGTCTTTTTCCGGTTTGGGGGGTGGTTTTCTGATTGTGCCCCTCTTGCTTTTTCTGGGATATTCAGCACAGAAATCCGTAGGCACCTCCTTTATTGCGATTGTAGTTATCTCGCTTTCTGCCCTCTTGGCTCACAATAAATTGGCTAACGTGGACTACAAAGCCGGGATTTTACTCGGTGTCGGAGGCATCATAGGTGCGCAGATCGGGGCACACCTCGTAGAGCATGTCTCGACCGCAAATTTCAAGAAAATTTTTGCTGTAATCCTTCTCGGGTTGGCCGTGTATATGTTCTTTAACAAAAATTTATCCTAACACTTGACGGTTTAGTAAAAAGTTAATTTTGCTCACTCCGCGAGCATTTTGGGATAAGATTCATAAAGAGCGGAATGTCAAAATCGCATACCTTTTGAGGGCGTTAGCCCGAGTTTTTGCGTTTTACTTGAAACTCAATGTCATTAATTTAAGAACCGTTCCTTTAAGGTCCCCCTTTAAAAAGGGGGATTTAGGGGGATTTTCAAACTCTTCAAAGAAATCCCCCCGCCCCCCTGGCCCAGACCGGGTTTGGCAGCTTGATACTAGTTCACGCGAATGTCGCGCCAGGGCGGGCCCTTTAGAAGAGGGGGGGGAGATTTTGAGCTTAAGTTAATGACATTTACCTGAAACTCACAGGATGAGAGAGGTCAGCAGTTGCGGGAGTTGACGCGGAAAGCGGATTTTATCCTTATCGCCAACTGGCGGGCCACGCTCTTGCATATTCTGGGTAATGAAAAACTGAGCGGGGAGGGTAGTGCGGGCTTGAAGTCGGTGCATATGGAGTTTTTGTAGTCATCGCCGATTAGCTCAATACGATCCGGGTCAGCAGTTCCGAAGTCGATTTTTTTTGCCGTAGCAATGATGGGGAGGTCGGCGGGGTCAAAGTTTACGAGCTGAGAGCAGATAGTTTCACAGGCGATGGGGTCTGGGCTGGCAATTAGGCAGCCTAGATTTCTTGGTTCGCCGCGAATCGGACCCTGGCCCTGCATTGCAACGACGCCATCGATAATGGTCAGGCAGGGGCTGAGCAACTGATATATTCCAATCAGGAGTCTGCTGAACTCTTCTAAGGAATGGCCCTTTGCAAAGTGCCAGAAAGCCTTTTCCTTGCCGCAGACACACCCAAACATGTTCTTGACTGCAAAGGTTGCGGTGAGTTGCTGATGGGTTTTGAACTTCGGAAGGTTAATTATCCTGTCGGCTTCGAGGGCGATAGAACTGATGCTGACTCTTACGCCGGCCAGTGGGATCTCGCACCGTTTGGATCTACTGAAGTGCCTGAGAGGAACATCGAGTTTTTTCAATGACTCGGTCAGTTCCAAGGCGCGGGCGCAACGATAAGTGTCACTCCAAGAAGGAGAGTCGCCGACAAGGGGTTTTGCGCCCACGTCTTTTAACAGACGCGCAGTTTCAACGATTATTGCTGGGTGGGTTTGGGCAGGAATGGTTGTAGGCCGGGGTATGATGAAGTTGGGCTTAAGGAGGACTTTGTCGCCTTTGCTTATGAATTTTTCAACCCCGCCGAGGTGGGAAAAGTGCTTTTTGATCGCGCTACGGACTCTATGTGGGGAATAGTCAGTACAGCGAATCAAAGAGACAGGTACTTTTAATTCATCTTTATGGGTCACTCAGCAATTCCCCGATAAAAAAAGTAATCGGCATAGTCTTGAGCCGATCCATCCGGTTCCTTCACGAGATCGGGATAGATCTCCTGGTCTTGGCCGGCATACAGGTGGACTGCAGGGTAGAATCCTTTGTACGTGTACTGAGCCGTCCACAAGGCCGTTTCATATTCGGATTCCATGCCTGCCAGGAGTCGGAGGTCCTGGTAACCTGTGGCATCCGAAAAGACAGCGCCAACTCCTCCCTCTATACCATCGTAGCTGGCAGTCAGCCAAGGTCCCCAGTAATCGAACTGGATATTACTGTACGACGAGTACGGTTGCAAGTCGGTATGCGTCTCTGACGTCAGAGTTTGAGCGTCTGCCTCTCTTTTTTCTCGCCCTTTACTTTTGGAGGTGCCGTGGATGCGAGGGAGTTTCTCACCAGCAAGGATCTGCGGGTAATAGGGAATGAGGGTAAGATAGTACCCCCTGTTGTCATACGCAACGGCTGTTATCGTTTTTCCGTTCTGCCAAGTTGTTTTTGCGCGAGCCCTTAGCATACTGAAAGATTCAATTATTTCAAATGATAGAGTCGCCACAGTTTCCCCTATCAAGCCGGTAATCGTTTATGATACTGAAGCGATGCATCATTTCATTATCCACTATAATGTGCTATATATAACGATTGCAAAGATCGAAATCTATTCGGCATGTATGGACAATAGACAACCCCACAAAATGACTGTAACGTATTGTTATAATAAATATAACCTGTGAGGCTTTTGTATATACAGAAACAAATCGCTGCCAATTATCTTGACACTGATATCAATATCAAATAATTTTTTACTGTTCCAGTTATATCAGAGGTACTCGGGAGCTTCGTTCCAATTTGGAATATTGGAATAATTTAAGGGGATTGACTATGAAAAGATTTATTGCCTTTTTTTTGGTTCTCGCGTTTTCAATAATAATGCCCTTAACAGCAAGGGCAGAGTTCAGGAAAACAAAGATTGCTGTTTTTGACTTTCAACTTCAGGGAGAGGGTTTTGAGACGGATGATATGGGTAAGATTGTTGCGGAGTGGCTTATTACCGCCCTTGTCAAGGAAGGCCGATTTGACGTAATAGAGCGAAGGCTACTAAAAAAAATATTGCAAGAACAAGAACTGAGTATGTCGGGGATTCTTACCGAAGATGGCGCTGTAAGACTTGGCAAATTACTCGGTGCAAAAATAATAATTTCAGGCTCTGTAATGAGATTTCAAAAAATTATTGAGGTTAACTCACGAATCATAGATGTAGAAAGTGCTTCAATAATAGCCGCTGAAAGTGTAAAAAGTACCACTACGACTAGGCTTGAAGACCTAGTAATTCAAATGGCCAAAAAGATAAATAGGGATTTCCCGCTTGAAGGGTATATTGTTCATAGGGACGAAAAGAAAGTACTCATAGACCTTGGTAAGCGTGCAGGAGTAAAAAGTGATATGCAGTTTATTGTCTTCAAAGAGGGAAATGTAATAAGACACCCTAAAACAGGAGAAGTCTTAGATGTACAACGTATAGAAACAGGCACAATAAAAGTCAAATGTATTAACATTAAAACTGCTGAAGCCGAGATATTGAGCGAGACCACTCCTGGCGCTATTAAATATAGTCAATTGGTAAAAAGTGTCATTAAGCCTATGAGCCCGATTGGCAGATACACTCAGCCTTTTGATGATACAAAATCAATTTATAAGACGGCAGAGCCGAATATTCAGTCCAGACTTGCCAAGGTAGATGCTCTTATTAAAGAGGCAAATCAGTTAAAAAGTGCTGCTAATCCTGAATGGAAAACGAAAAATAAACAGATATTTCGATTGCTAAAGGAGACATTAGCCATAAAGCGCAAATCCCCGGAGGTATATCTCTATTATGCAAAAGCTTACTATATGGCCAAGGGTAGTATAAAGGCGGCAAACAAATACTTAAACAGGGCCTTGTCTTATCGGCCTGACTATGTTGAGGCGTTCATATTTCGGGGGGATATTTATTACGACTTTGCAAAAAATCGGGCACAGAAAAAGAGCCATAAAAAGAAGTATGGTAAACCAGCTTACAGGGCCTATGAATCAGCAGCAAAAGCAACGCAAGACAACAATCTAAAGGCAATGATGTATTTTAAAATAGGAAATATCTATTTTGAATTTTTTGAAGACAGGAAAAAGGCAAAAAAATGGTGGCAGAAGGCTGCCGAGATTGCTCCAAAAAGCAAGGGCGCCAATTTTGCTAATGCAAAACTTCGGGCATGTCAATAATACCCATCTGCCTTATCTATTACGCCTCTCATTGATATGAACACCTGTTGATCAAATAATTTTTCAAGGTTTACTGAACCTTTATTAAGCTCAACAGACAAAAAACCTTATTTCCTTCATTATATTGTCCTTTAATAGCGGTAGTCACAATCCTTTTCCATTGCAATGTGGTGCCGTAGGTATGACGAAGAACCAAAATCGCTTCAACGATTAGAGAATGACGACTCTGAATTCCAAGAACATTCTGCTGGTCCATCCACTAGGCTACCGGAGAGAGGCTGCCGGCAAAGACATCGCAAGGCTGACCAATGTCGTGCCTCCTATCGGACTGGCGAGCATGGCGGCGTACCTGAAAAGACGGGACATTGACCCCACAATTATCGACTGCTATGCCAGGCCTAACTCGGATCGCCTAATCCGTGACTACCTGCTTACAGAAAAACCGGCCTTTATGGGCCTGAGCTGCACCACCTCGACTTTTCTTGACGGGGTCCGCCTGGCCGAGCTTGCCAAGAGTGTCCTCCCAAACCTCCAAGTAGTGTCCGGCGGAGCCCATGTCTCGGCCCTGAAGGAACGGGTTTTGGAAGACTTTCCTATGATCGACTTCGTCGTAGTAGGGGAGGGAGAACAAACTCTGTCCGAACTGGTTGAAAGTGGCCCAAAAGAGGCTGCATCGGTGCAGGGGGTGGTATACCGTAAGACCGGAGGAGAGGTGTGTTTCACTGGTTACCGGGCCAAGGGAATTGATCTTGACACTCTTCCGTTTCCTGCCTACGAGAAACTGGAAGGGTATCCCCAAGCCTACAAACTAACGATATTCAACTATCCCAAGACTCCCAATTCGAGTTGTGTATCGAGCCGCGGCTGTCCTTATGCCTGCAGCTATTGCGATCGATCTGTATTTAGGCGCAGTTTCCGTTACAACTCTGCCGAGTATATGTACGAGCATCTCAGTTATCTGAAGGAACGCTTCGGAGTACGACACGTCATTTTTTATGACGATCAGTTTACTTTCAACCGGAAAAGAATTGAAGACTTCACCCGAATGCTAATCGATCATCCATTGGAAATGACCTTTACCTGTGCGGTGCGGGCTGAGCATATCGATTTTGACTTGCTTCGACAGATGAAGACAGCCGGATGCTGGATGATTAGCCTTGGGATTGAAACAGGTGATGAGAATCTCCTGGCTCAACACAGGCAGAACGCCAACCTTAGCCTGCTGGCAGATAAAATACGTTTGATAAAGCAGGCAGGAATTCGAACGAAAGGGCTCTTCATGATGGGTTTGCCAGGAGAGACAGAATCCAGCATCAAGAAAAGCATGGACTATGTCTTCTCTCTTCCCTTAGACGATTTCAACCTGGCAAAGTTTACCCCCTTCCCTGGTTCTCCGATCTATGAGAAGATCCATGAATTAGGTAAATTCGATGAGGACTGGGAAAAGATGGACTGCATGCACTTCCAGTTCGTCCCCGAGGGAATGACCAGGGAAAGGATGGAAGAGCTTTTCCAGAAATTCTACAAAGCACATTTTATGCGATCCAGAGTCATGTGTGGTTATGTCACCATGCTTTGGCGCTCTCCGGACAGCTGGTTCCGTTTTGCCAGAAACATAGTAGATTTTCTTAAATTTGCAAGAAGCAACAAACGATTAGGAGATACCTGATTTAAAGCTTATTTGTATGCCTTTTCGACTGCTCTCTGTACGGCATTCATAATTACCCTGCTGCTGTTTGTGGCTCCCGTCACTGCATCAACTCTGGTAGACTGTTCTGAGACGATTCTTCGGGGAATGACTTCAGTGACCTTTTTCCCTTTCCATGATGCGAAGTGTTTCACCAATTCAACATTCACTATTCTACCCTCGGCAATTGTTACCTTTACCGCCGCACTATTAGGTAGACTCCTGTAGCTCCCTTCATAGACTCCGTCCATCAATCTTCCGTGCTCAATTCTTGACCCAATCAGAGGAGCCAATGCGCAACCGGTAAGAACTAGATTTAGACACACCACTAAAATGAGCTTGTAAAGTACAATTGATTTTTCTCGCATTATTTGCCCCGGCAACCCAGATTCGATGAAACGCTCGTTATGGTCAAACAGCTTCTATACATAGCGTCATTAATTGTTACGCATTTTGGAGCACAGGAGAGAATCGGAGACGTAGGGGCGGGCCGCCCCTACGAAATGTAGTGAATAACTACCAGCGCCTGAGCTTACCGCTTGCTGTTTTATCCAGCCGTGGCACACTGTGAAATTCTTTAGGAACCTTATACGGCGCTAAATACTGGTAACAAAACCTGCGCATTTCATAAATGTCAAAATCTGCCTTGATTTCATCCCGTAGAACGATTTTGGCACAGGGAAGTTCACCATACTGGGGATGGTCAACGCCATATACCAGGGACTCCTTAATAGCGGGATGCTGATTAAGAACGGATTCCACCTCGTAGGGGAAAATCTTCATCCCGGTGAAATTGATGATATTCTTCTCCCTGCCCACGAGAAAAAGAAAACCGTCTTTGTCGAGTCTGCCTAAATCGCCGGTGTGAAACCATCCATCCGGCAGTGCCTGCTGCCGCTCTTGCCATGGCGAAAAATAGGCGTCAAACATTCCCTTGCCTCGAACATAGATCTCACCGATGCCTTCGGCGTCGGCATTTACGATTTTAACCTCGTAGTCAGGCAGGATCCTTCCTACAGAACCACGTTTTGTATCGTTTTGGGAAGAATTGACAAACGGCAGGCCCACTTCAATGATGCCATATGCTTCAGTCAGCTCAAAGGCGAATTTTTCATAAAAATCGCGTGCTCCAGACACCGGCAAGTTGATTGCTGTGGAGACCGCAAGCCGGACACCGGACAGCATATCAGGCGAAACAATGTCCGAATTAGTCAAAACATGATAATGAAAGGGGGAGGCGTATAAAAAGGTGCCCTTGTGACGAATGAGTCCGTTTTGCAGAGATTCTGGAAATGCACCGCCACACAGGACAATGGTTGCCGCCCGCCGCAGGAAAAGAAGAATGGTGACCACAAAGTGGAAGCTCATGGAAAGAACCCATATCACCACGTCATTGGAAGTCATATTCAGAACTTTGTCCGCAGCGTCCGTTCTATCAATAACAGACTCATGGGAAATCACCACACCCTTGCTGGCACCGGTCGTTCCGGATGAAAAGCGGATAAATGCGGGATTCAAAGTGTAATAGCCTGCTGGAAGTTGTTCTCGCGCTGTACGACGATAGATGAATAATTCTTTTTTACAGACGCCGCCGAAAACAACCGGAAGCGCATTGTCCCGGGAATAGACCGCTTTGTCAAAAACAAGAAAATTCACATCGATCCGCTCCAGCACCGCATCGAGTTCATCCCCAGAAAGAGACGGAGATATTGGCACAATAGCTGCTCCCACGGACAAGACAGCCAGACTGATAATGACATATTCAATACTGTCTCCACACAATATTGCTACCCGTTCAGATGGCCCAACGCCACAGGCCTTCAGTCCGGTGGCAAGGTCGTCTGCCGCATCAAAGAGGCCTTGATAAGAGATCTGCCTGTCTGCCTCAATGACTGCTGTTTTTTCAAGGCAATCGGCTGTCTCTTGCTTCATTATATGGACAATATTCATGAATGTCTCTCCGGCAGATAGTCCTGGTAGATTCTTTGCAAGGCTCTAATATACATTGTCCCCTGGACAATTGCCCGGACAAGATGCCGAAAGGGTACCCTTATTCTGTGCACCCTCAGTGGATTTCCGCGCAAGGCAAGACTGGTCAACCGGGCAAAATGCTGATAGAAGCGTTTAAGCGGCAGGCGGGTTGGAAGAATCGAATGCATACAATCATAAAATCGATAGGGATCACAGATGAATTCGTGTTTATGCTCATGCCAGAATTGGGTCCCCGGCGAGGGAGAAAGAACCGTAAAACTTACCTCCGCCGGGCAGATGTTTATCACTTCCTTTTCCAGACGCCGGAAATCCTCCACGGCAAAACTAGGATGAACAATAAAAGCTGCATGCAGTACGATTCCAATCTGTCTAAGAAGGGCAACAGCTTTTCGGTTTATTTCAACCCCGGTGCGCTTATCATATTCATCCAAACGGGTCTCATCCATTGATTCAAGGCCCACATAGACGACATTCAACCCTGCCTGCTTCCACAATCTGAAGACCTGGGGATGTTTCACGATGGTATCGCTTCTCGCCCAACTGATATAGTATTTCTTTATGCCACGTTCCAGCAACAGTTCAGCAATGCGGGTCACCCGCGAGGGATTCACAAACATTTCGTCATCCACAAAATAGATGTGGTCTTCTGAAATGGCTTCTATTTCATCAACGACTTTCTCTGCGCTCCGCTGAAGGTATTTGCCATGCATAAGGTGCGGAACCACACAAAAAGAACAGGAAAAAGGACATCCGATAGACGTACGAAGGCTGGCAACCTGCGGAAATAATGTGTCCAGCCTCCGGGTAGGACTTGACGTGCGGATGCAAAAATACTTCGACCTCTGCACCAGATCCCTGCGCGGTAAAGGAATTTTATCCACCTGAGGATAGACAGGCGGCGGCAGCGCAGCTTTTCGCTCAAATTCCGGATCCTGCCGAGACAGAGCTCGATCCTCATAAAAAAGCGGTTTACCCCTTTTAAACCGATCGACCAGTTCCCTTAAGACTGTGCCCCCTTCACCCCGGACGACAACATCAATACCATCAACAGCATAATCACCTGGCAAAAGGGTCGCATGTACGCCTCCTACCACGGTAACAATGGCCCGGTTATAAGTCTTAGCCATTGCTGTAAGCTTTTTAACCACGGACACATTCGTACTGTAAGCCGTAAATCCAACCATATCAGGTGACAATTGGCGCAGTTGTTCTTGAAACATTTCAAAGGGATGCCGCTCCACGCTCAGATCCAGGATGGTGACGTCATCGTCTTTTGGGACGCCCCCGGCAACGATTTCCAACTCCAGCGGTTCAAGGTGCAGAAACCCCTCTTGAAGCCGGCGGGCAACCAGAAGCTCAGGATGTGGTTTGACCAGTAGAATGCGCATCTATCTATCTTTTTTCGTTGGTTGTTTGTTGTATGTCGTCCGTTACAATTTTTCCGCTTCAATATGCAACAGATTATTGACAGTTGATACCACTATTTTGCTGCCTCACGACCAGCCTGTTCACCTAGCGAAATACATGTTCCCATAACGCGGGTGGACCCTAACGCCTCGTGGGATACCGAAATACACCGTCCTGCACAATAAAGGTTTGAGATATCCTGTGCCTTTAGGCAACGCAACGGGATTTCGTAATAATCACCGGGATGGAGATATTGGTAGCGTACCCCCTTTTCCTGGTCCCACAATTCTATAGGCCAGGCATTTTTTACCACACCGTCAGGAAATTTTCGCGCATTCACTACATCATCCGCGCTTAACGTATACTCGCCGCATACACGGGGTCCTTCCCGGTCAAGAACCTCAGGAGACATTTCCGCGATTGAAGAATGCCTGAACACGGGCAACACTTTACAGAGGTAGCTGTGAACAAACAGGGCATCTTTCCTTGCCTGTTTGTTCCTTTCCCCTGCAACAACTGGGAGGATGTTGAGTCTACAGTAACCCTCATCCTGATCATCACCCGGGGTAAAGGTCGTAAACTTCAGGTAGGAGGGCATCTTTTTTTCCGCAACCGCCTGAGCCAGACAATATGGAACCCGCAATGCGACAATATCATCCACATCCCGCAAGCCTTTCACCCGAAAGGTATATCCGGCAAGCTGACGCTGATGAGGTGGAGACAACTGGTACCGTGCACCGCTCAACTGGACGACGATGGCATCCCCACTGCAGTCAATCACCACGCGGGGGGCAATATCATACTCCCCATCTAAACCTCGTACTGTTACCGCAGTGATGATATGCTTCTCTGTTTTTACCGAAACCGTCTTCGTATTATACAAAATATCGAGTTGTTTTTCCGCCTCACTCAGGGACCGAAAAACAGATATAAGGTTTCCAGTCGTATAAGGTAAAACGTACACCTTACCCCTGGGAAGGACTGCTTTGTCCGGTGCCAGGACTTTGAGCCTGGCACAGATTTCCGGTGCGATGCCTTCGTTGAGCGTATGATCCGGCATCCCCATTCCATGAGCATACAATCCGCAGATAAAACGATGCAAACCGGTTACAGCGGCCCCTCCGGGAAAACCGTTTTTTTCCACCAGGAGCGTATAAGCACCTTCCCGTGCAGCCGTAAGAGCTGCGGACATCCCGGCAACGCCACCACCTACAACAAGGACTTCACATATTATCTTCTCCAGTCCCATTACACTCCCAGCAGGGATTCCATCCTGTTGATCATGGTATTTACCTCATCATCACTCAGCATTCCCTCGGTGTACGAAAAAACACCATTGAGTTTGCCGTGAGACTGGTGAAAAAATACACCGAGGCCCGGCGGCACCGGAACCCGTGGCATATGAAAGATATTGCAGACCTTATTCGTCATGAACCTGGGACATGTATAAGCGGACTCGCCCACGTATGAGAAACAAAAAGAAGCAATCTGCCCCTTTAAATGCAACCGCATCAGATGACTCAAAATAGGCAAAGGAGCAATACGCATTAAGGCGCTTGCCTCTTCGATATCCTGTGGCAATCTTGATTTTACCTGGGAATACAATTGGCGTTTAATTGAGGACAGGAGGGCGGGAAAACTATCAGCTTCATGGCCTTGAATCAGGAACAGGAAAAAGGAGAGATGGTTAAAAAATACCTCCTGGCGTACCTTTTCCTGTGGACGCGTATCAATAGAAACGGAGATCACATAATCACCGACACAGATGTTCCTGTCAGTAAAAATCCCGTGTAAGACATACACGGCAACTCCCAGCATATAAGGCATGAGGAGTAAATATCCTGCTTCGTCATATGCGTTATCCACAATTTTCGCTGTCTGTGCCTTGTCGAAGGGAATGATCTTGAAACTGAAACCACGGTCATGAAGCGATGACGGTATGGGAAGAATGCGTGGCGGTGCCTTTTCTCCCAGCTTCAGAAATGCTCGGTTCACCTGTTGGCCGGCCCTAAATTTTTCTCGCCACCTGCATAAGTGGGGCGGTTCCACAAGAGAAATCCCTGCAGAACTTTCTCCGTTGCCTTCAAATTCCTGCTGGAACATACACAAAAACGCTTCGGCTCCCCGGGCATCAAATAAACGGTGGTCAAACGTCATGGCCACAAAACCTTTCTTGCCGGCATAGACAAGATGAAATGCAAGATGCTCTCGGGCGCTCTTAAAAGGAGCATTCACTCCCCGTGCCAGACGAGCAAAAACGTCCTCACGACCGGCATCATTGTCTAAACGAGATATATCAAATGACAACGGAGGTCTTTGTCCCTGGGAAGGTATTTTCCAGTATGGGGCAAGGTTGTAATCCCTGGCCGGTTGGCCGTTTACGACCGGATATTTCTTGATAAACCGGGTCAGGCGCTGGCGGAGTTCGTTTTCCGGCGGCGCACCATCGAGTTCCAGGACGATCTGGGACATATTACCGGCGCCGGTTGCCCGCTTGTTCATGTAGTCAAAGGCATGAACGATCCAGTCTATCCCTGTTAAATAACGTCTATTTTTTGAAAAGGGAAGATGAATCATTATCTCGCCCTAACTCGTGATCCTTCGGAAATGCCCCGTGGCCGGAACATAGCTCCCGATCCAGCAACGGCCAATGTCTCGAAAAGCTTGAGGAAGTTACCGCATCTTGCTGATGCATGATGCCAAAGAACGAATGGTCTGAAAATCTTCTTTGGTTAGGCTCGTCTCCATCAATTTCAGGTTGAAGGTTTTTTCAATGACTACCAGAAGCTCCACAAAGCTCAAGGAATCAACCCCCAATTCATGAAGGGGGACATCCGGTACAATAGTGGACGGCCCTACAGATAAGATTGCAGCAACCTCACGAATCAATATTTCCTCTATCTCTTTTACGCTACGCTTATCCATATACTAACTCCATTGTAACACTCCTAACTACTTTCTCAATTGTATCACTGCTTTTTCTTGGCTACAGTTATATCTAACACAACTGATATTGCCTATTTTGGCCGGTTGAGTTGCTGTACACAAATTCACGTTGCAGGGATTATCCTGAACCGGACAAGCATACCGAACCTGGTTCTTGATCATTAGTGCACCCGCAGCACAATGGAAGGCGCTGCCGGTCATCATACTGCCGAAAACGGGGGAATACCCGGCAACCATGACACCTGAAACCGCTGTATCCTTATACCCTGTCTCATCACCGGCCATCCCGTCGGCATCAAGAACATACATATCGGGGTATTCTTTGACAGCATTACTATTAAAAGGCATACCGGATATCTCACAATACTTTTTGGGGGAGTCTCCGCGTGTTGCCAGAAAAAAGACGCTGCCCTCTCCGGGCACAGCCGACGGTGAAGCCGAAAAATGGAATGGTTTAATCTTACCATCATCAGCTATGGCCAATTTCCGACTGCAAATGTACTCCATGACCGTACCGCATTCATCAACGGTTCCCACGAGCACATATTCGCAACGGCCCTCATTAAGCCACGATTCAGCCAGGATAATGGCCTGATGAAAGGGAAAGGAAAATTGGGTCAACGTTAACGTCGGCCCTCGGGTGCCCAGCACGTATGCAATGTAGGACGCTGCAGCATTGTGGACAGAATGAGAAAACACCGTCGGAGAAACATTGGCATCGCCGTAATCGAGAATATCATCAAGGAAACGGAAGGTTGTTACATGGGGCCCAAGGGATGCTGCGACAATAATGCCAACAGAAGATGGCTTGTCGTCAAAAACAATACCGCTGTCTTCCAAGGCATCCCAACCAGCCAACACCGCCATTTTACTGAACCTGTCCGCACGGCGTATTCTTCGCAAGACCCCCTTGTCCACGATAGTTTCTTGTGCCACGTGGTACACAGGCAATGTTCTGTTATAAGCAGAAGGAAGCTCAGTGCTACAAGGCGGGAGCCACCCTTGCCGTAACGCCTCTTCAAAGCTATTGATTCCCCGTCCTCGTGTAAAAACAACGCCTATTCCTGCAACCTTCATGTTATACCCTTAAGAACCGCCATTTCCCGCACAGGCCATCACAAGCGCGGCGTTGTTTCCACCAAAAGCCAGAGACGTAGAAATCCCAAAACGTCCATGTATAGGTGTTTTCTCCGTAACCGGAGTGACGGATATTTCATCATCCTGGTGAACAAAACCGATGCTGGCCGGTATCCACCCTTTTCGAAGTGCAGCCGCAGTAAAGACAACCTCCAAAGCGCCTGCCGCACCAAGCGTGTGGCCGGTAAAGCCTTTTGTAGATAAAAACTTGATTCCTGGCCCGAAAACTCTGGCAAGGACTGCACCCTCAACCTTGTCATTATCCCGGGTTGCAGTACCATGGGCATTCACAAAACAAACATCCTGGGGAGTAATATTAGCTTCAGCCATGGCTTTACGCAACGCTGCCTCCAATCCTGTACCGTCGGGACGGGGTGCGGTAAGATGATAGGCATCGGCTGCTGAACCGTATCCAGAAAGATACAACAAAGGTTCAATGCCTCTTTGACTGCAAACCTCTTTAGTTTCTAGGATAAGGACACCCGCTCCTTCGCCTAAATTCAAACCTGTGCGGTCCCGGTCAAAGGGGCTACACAACGAGTCGCTTACAATTCCCAGGGAACCAAAACCGCATAAAGGGACAAGATTCAATTCATCAGCTCCACCGGCAATAGCAATATC
>DAOUTV010000083.1 GCA_030668505.1 Desulfobacterales bacterium
ACAGTCGATCCCCCGAGGATCACAAATTCCATCCATTGTGGCCACGGAAATTCCATATTGGTCACCTCCCTCCATTTACTCCGGTTAGTGAAGTCAAAACCCGGTATGGGCCGTTAATGACCTGGGCGCTCAAGATTTCGAGCCAGATCAACCTGTTGAGTGCTAATATCGTTTTTAGGGGAATGCTCTTTTTGTATTTGCAGTAAATTTGTATATAAATAATCGAAAAAACCAGTTTCGTCTATTAGAAAATAATGATATATATATTCGTAATAATCGAAATGAGGAAACCAGTCATGGAATGGCTAAATTATCATCATCTTTTTTATTTCTGGGCCGTTATGCATGAAGGAAGTCTGACGGCGGCCTGCAAACGGCTCCGTCTTGCTCCGTCAACTGTCAGCGTCCAGGTGGGCCAGCTTGAGGAAGCGCTGGGAGGCAAACTCTTTCGTCGTATTGGGCGGGGCCTAGAGCCTACCGATCTGGGACTGATGGTTTTCCGGTATGCGGATGAAATCTTTTCTCTCGGCCGCGAGATGATGGACACCATCCGCGGCCGTCCGGTTGTAGGTCGGCTGTCATTGAAGGTTGGCGTGGCGGATGTTCTTCCGAAGTTGATCGTCCGCAAAATTCTGGAGCCGGTATTCAATCTTTTGGAACCGGTGCACCTGGTGTGTTATGAAGGCAAGGAGGAAAAGCTGCTTTCCGAGCTGGCGATTCACAAGCTCGATGTTGTTTTAACTGATTCGCCAGTACGAAGAGGTTTGAATATCAAGGCATACAATCATTTTCTTGGCGAGTGCGGGGTCACATTCTTTGCAGTTAGAAAGATAGCGAACCAGTTTCGGCGCGGTTTCCCAAAATCACTTGACAAGGCACCGATGCTGCTGCCCCTGGAGATGACGGCGGTGAGGCAATCGCTGGAGAGTTGGTTTGAGTCTCTTAACATAAGACCGTTAATTGCCGGCGAATTCGAGGACAGTGCCCTGTTGAAAGAATTCGGCCAGCACGGTGACGGAATCTTTGCGGCCCCCATTGTTGTCGAAAAACAGGTTCAAAGAAGGTATAATGTTGATGTAGTGGGACGAACCGATGAAGTCCGTGAGCGCTTCTATGCCATTTCTTTTGAGCGCATTATTAGACATCCGGCGGTTACGGCGATTTCAGATTCCGCACGTCAAAGCCTTTTCGTTAACAACGGGGAGCCTCAATGACAAGGAATCTTGTCCTGGTATGAGTTTCAAAGGGCTAAAACATGTAAGTCATGTTCACGTTGTAAATGCAAGCATCTCCTGTACCATCATAAAGATACGGTTCATCGTCCTCATATCGCAGGTAGGTGAACCCAAGACCAAGCGAAAAGTTGTCGTCAACTTGATAATTGGCTCCTACTGAAAGATCGATCTGCTTAATATCCAAATCGGAATATTCATGTACGGTGGAAAGGTCGTAGTCGTAATGGGGTGGTTCAGGAAGCCCACTATAATTCCTCAGCTGGTCCATTTCAGCCTCAGAGTCCGTATAAGTACCGGTAAAGGAGAGATTCAACCTTTCATTGAGCAGGTAGTTTATTGCCAGAACAATAGTATGGGTTTCAGACTCATACTCTGCATCCTCTTTATACGAGCCAGACTGGCCCCAAGTGATACCGCCGGCTCACCCGTCAAAAACTGGTATGGAGGCAAACGTCTCCGTCTCTGTCCAGTCGTAGATATAGGAAAAGTTAAAGCTTAATTTGGGTATAGGGGCATACCACAGGCTTAGAGAGGGGACATGTGATTCCTGCTCCCAGTCTGAATAATTGGTCTCATCGTTTTCTTTCTCTGTGTAACGATAATTGGCGGTCAAAGAAAGGTTGTGCAGGACAGACCAGATAAGGTTTGCCGTTATCTCATTGACCTCCGTAGGCTGGTTGCTGAGATCGGCACTTCTCGCGTCCTGCCTTTCCCAGTATTGCGTGCCAGAAAAAGGACTTCCTGTGCCTGCAAATGTAACATCTTCGTAAGCCCCATTCACATTGTTAAAGGGATCGTCAATACCTTGCCACTTATAGCCGATCTTGGCCTTCACTTTTCGGTGAGGACGGGTGTTCAAGACTACCCTAACAGTATCGGTTTCGGTTTCTGTTTCCCCGCCTTCATCTACCGCGTAGTCATCCCTATCGATCTTTTCCCACTCATAGCCCAATCTGAGAGATGTTCTTCTGAGCAGTTGGTAACGGGCATCAAGACCCAGTGTGGTCACATCCCGGGACATGGCCGATTCTCTGATGAAATCAGGATCAAAGCTGTTATATGCAGCTCCGGGATTGTTCCATAGGTTGCCAGCGTTAGGACCTGCGATGGATTGGGGTTCGTTGATATCGACGTAAACATCGTCATTATCTATGGTTAGATATCTGAATTTGCCGGTAAGGTTCAGGCCAGGGAAGAAGTTATTAGTGACCCTGGCGGTTATGGTATCTGAATCTGTCTCCAGGTGGTAGTCATTGTTTTCCACATTCGAATAGACATAGGATGAAAACAACGTGGTATTTGCCGGGAGATTTACCCGTGCCTTAACGATGTGTGAGTCTTTTTCCGTACTGGGCACAAGATCGTAGGGATACGGTGTCACACCGTCACCATACGAGATGCGGTCATCAAAAATGTCGCCACTTGTTCCATTTGGATGCGTCGGGTCATCGTACACATTTTCAGGGGTGTCACCGCGTTCATCAAACTCCCGGTGGAAGTAGTTGTACGATACGGTCAGCCAGCTGTGCTTCTTCGTGATCCCTACCTTGAAATCTTCCGTTTCTTCATTCACTGCCCTTGCCCGGTTTGTGACATGACACGAGCCACAGTGGCTTATAGCTAAAGACTGCTTATGACCCTCTCTCATCTGCCTGCGGTAGTTAAAATTGAGCTGGGTTCCAGGAAGAAAAGGAAGATTCAGTACTGTATCGCTCTTTTCCTCGCTGCGTTTGATGATATAATCCTTGCCCACATCAAGGTCTTCATGGCTTACCTTTGCCCCTCCAAGATGTTGTGGGTACTCATCTGCGGCCCCTCCAGCTGGCTTGTCTTCGAAACGTGCTGAGAGATTTTCTAACGGATCATGGTCCAGCCAGTGCTGGAAACGATCATAGCTAAAATCCTGCTTAAGAATACGGCGATAATCGCCACTGAAGTGGTATTCATGGTCATTGTCCTGAAGATAGCGGCCGGAAAAATCGAGATACAGGTCCTCTTTTTGCGCCGTTCCGGAGAAATGAAAATCCGGCCCGGTGGACTCGTGATCAAGGACTTCGTACTCTCCTATTTTTCCTGGATAATCGTTATAATCGGTTACATGATAGCCGACTCCAATCTTAACATCAAACTCGGCGTCTTCGTCGGCTTCCGCCCAAACAGGAAAAGTGAAAGCTCCCAGAAAAACAAGGACAGTCAGCAGAGCGAATATCTTTTTTGCCATCATAGTAACCTCCTTTTTCTCATCTTCGTGTGTAAATCAATTACAAGAGAACTACCTGGTCAAAGCCCCTCCCTGACTGGGCACTGATTGGGAAGGTAGATCTGAACCGTGGACCTGGGAATGACATTGAGTACATTTCGTGGTATAGGCCATCTTCCAACTCTGAAGCCCAGAGGTGATTTCTCTCTCATATATATCTGTCCGCGTACCAGTGTTGCCCGTTTTCCCGGCATGGAAATGGAACTGGTGGCACTGTAAACAAAGGAAAGGCTCATTTTGTACAAGGAGGTTATTGGCCACGGTTCCGTGGGCATCGTGGCAGATAGCACAATTTTCTACCACCGGCTCATGTTCAAACACAAAAGGCCCTTGTTTGGCGGAATGACACTTGAAGCAAAGATCGTTTAATCTTTCTTCAGTTTTGAGGTTTGTCAAAAAGCTACCATGAGCCTGATGACAGTCACTGCACACCATTTTACCCTCTTCAATGGGATGGTGCGAAGGATACAAGATCTTTGCCCGGATATCCTGGTGACAATTATTACACAGCTTAGGCTCAGACTGAGCCAAAAGCCTTTTTGCCTGTGAGTGGGTCCGGTGGCAATCAATACACGAAACATCGTTCAGGGAATGCTCACTTCCTTGCCAATCCATAAGGCTCCCGGAGGTGTGACACCTTAGGCATACTGCCGAAGCTTCGCCCCTGGATATATCTTTAAAGCTTATGATACTTGCCGGATCTTCATCTTCCGCATGGATACTTCCAGGGCCATGGCACGATTCGCATCCTTTACTTAAGCCCACCACTTCAAAATCGGCGATCCGGCCATGGATGGTTTTTTTGAACCCGACCATGTCGTCGTGACACTCCAGACAGGTGTTATTTCCTGTATAACCGGCTCCCGCAATGATTGGGATGACTGCAGTCTTTCTGACAAACCCTTCCCGGGCGCAGCCTCCGTAAAATAAGATGATGAACAGGCCCGCAAAAATTACTATCAGCACCTTTTCTTTCATCACGCTATCCTCCTTTTTTTGCCAATCGTTGCCTTTTAATCCTGTGTACAATTTTCGGCATGCAGATCAACACGGCTTTGATCGCGTAGTTTGGGAGTTTTCGCCTTGGTGGCTGTTGTTGTTTTTGGGATGTACTGTGTCGGTTGTGTCAAGGCCGAGCTAGTAGTTTAAAAATCGCCACGCACTCCAAAAAGAACGGCACATGTTCTTTTTGGAGATGGTTAGAAAAATTTTAGGGGTTTCTCCATTTGGATTGGGCCTGAAAAGAGTAAAATGAATGCAGAAAAAAATTCCCTTTTTTTATTGCAAAAATTCCCTGAAAAGTCAAGAATAAATATTAAATATAAGAATAAATATTAAATATACAGTATGCGAATACTATACAGCAAGGTCAACAAGTCCCGGTACGAAGCAAGGTCGTCCTTTCAGTTTTTCTTCTGCAGAGAATGCGGATTTCGCCTTCGTAGCCTTCGGCGAATTCAATGTTTTTCCCGAAATCACCCATCCGGCCTGTCGGTCCACCAGTATCCGGCCCAAGAGATTGACAAACCGTGTGATATCCATTACTAATTTATGACAAAATCATCTGGTGGCCGATCATAAATTTTGGCAAGCGGATCGCCAATCAATTTTTCTAAGACGCCATAATCGATTACGGTATATAATCTATGACTCTCATGCTGCGTTCCAGTTCTTGGCCTGGGAACATATGTTTAGACGACGAAACGTCTCGAACAGAAAGGTCAAGCTTTTAATCAAGAAATGTCATTGCTAATATTCTATCTCCTTATCGCCCTATTCTTTTCATTCTTATGTTCACTCCTGGAATCCATGCTACTCTCCGTCAGCCACTCTTATGCGGTAGTCCTAGAAAAGAAATCTCCCAGAACAGGACGCAGGCTTGATCGGTTGAAACGAGATATTGATAGACCCCTTGCTGCAATTCTCAGCCTGAATACCATTGCGCACACGGTAGGTGCAGTCGGAGTGGGTGCCGAGGCAGCAAAGTTGTTTGGCAGTGCGTCCGTCGGTGTCGCTTCAGCAATATTGACACTGCTCATTCTGGTTTTCTCTGAGATTATCCCAAAAACCCTGGGCGCACTGTACTGCCGAGAGCTCGCTCCGGTTGGAACCTTCATGATCCATTGGCTTACCTGGGGACTTTATCCCTTGGTTCTACTTTCTCAAAAAATAACCCAATTGTTAGTTGGCCGAAGCAATTCTGCTATTGTTAGTCGGGAGGAGTTCCGCGCCATGGCAGATCTGGGAGTTGAAGAAGGCGCAGTCCTGGAATCCGAGTCGCGAATTCTCCAAAATGTGATGCGGTTTAGTTCACTCAGAGCTAGGGATATCATGACTCCGCGTTCGGTTCTATTTGCCCTTCCGGAAGACATGTCCATTGGAGAAATTCTCGCAAATAGAGTCGAATTACGATTTTCCCGGATCCCAATCCATCCGCGCGAGGGAGAAGGTATCGGCTATTACATTCTCAAAGATGAGGTTCTTTTAGCTGCTGCGCACGATGAGAAAGAAAAGAGATTGGCCCAATTAGGAAGGAAAATTCTGGTTGTCCCCGAAACAGTTTCCTTGCCCCGCTTATTTGAGAAGTTCCTACATCGGAGGGAACTCATTGCTCTGATAGTGGATGAACATGGCGGTGTTTCTGGCATCGTTACTATGGAAGATATTTTAGAAACCATCGTCGGCATTGAAATTGTTGACGAAAAAGACGAAACAGTAGATTTGCAGCGTCTGGCCCGACAGCGATGGGAAAAACGTGCCAGAGCGCTGGGGCTAATTCCAGATTCAAAGGATGCATCGTCCTGACATCAGGTTACACGCCCGCTGGCTCTTCAAGATTTCGCCCACCCTATGGTTTGTACAGAATTTGCACTATAATGTAGGGGTCTCTATCTTGTATTGCAAAATCAGTAGTCCATTAAATTTTGTCTTCAGTGAATCAAGAACTTAGCGCCCTTCGGGCGGACAGATGCTGGATGCTTGATACTGGATACTGGATGTATCAATCCAGTTTCTATCTTTATCCAGCATCAAGTATCCAGTATCGTTTTGCTATACATAGCCCGTCCTATGCCCATAAAATCCTTAGGTAAAAAAGGAAATTCCTATATTATCAAGTTAAGGAGGGATCATGAAAAGGATAATTCTGATTCTAATGATTATTATTGGTTTAGCCGTTTCAGGATGTTCGGACAATAAGGCTCAAGAGCTATTTGAAACCGCAAAATTGGAAGAGTTGCAGAATAATCAGGATCATGCCAGGCAATTGTACCAGGAGATTATTAAGAATTACCCTAACAGCGAATGTGCCAAAAACGCCAAGGAAAGGCTTTCCGCACTACAGAAGAAATGAGGTTGGAAATAGTACCTAGTTTCCATCCATAAATGGCCCTTTTCCGCAATCTTGGCGTCAAACTGCGGGGTTGCTTGTGCGACGTACCTCGGTACGCCTCCGCGCAACCCCTTGTTTTCCTTGACCTTGCGGAAAATTGCTCATTTCTGAATTGGAAACTTACGCTTGTGCCCATTGAGTTTTTACGATTCGTG
>DAOUTV010000257.1 GCA_030668505.1 Desulfobacterales bacterium
GGTTGAAATTTCAATTCCCTGTGCCAGACGGCTGGAAAATCAATAACACACCGGCACAGGTTCAAATGGTCAGCAAACAACAGGACGCTGTCATCCTATTTTCCCTTGAACGTGGCAAAACCCCCGAGGAGGCAGCCAACACCTTCGTTGCCGGTGCTAAAGCACGTGTCATAACTTCAGGTGCCATCACCGTAAACGGCCTGCCTGCCCAAAGCCTGATCTCCGATATCAATACCAGTCAGGGTCTCATTCGCGCGATGTCTCACTTTATTCAAAAAGACAAAAAGATATCTGTGTTCCATGGCTTAACTTCTATAGCCCTTTTTAAAAAATATCGACGCACTTTCCAAGCCACTATGAGCCGATTCAAAGCCATTACCGACCAACGAAAGATCAATGTCAATCCCGACCGACTTTACATTCGCTCCACAAGGACTGCCGGCACTGTGAAAGAGGCTCTGCAGTCACTAGGCGTTCCAAAAAATAATCTAAATGAGATTGCCTTGCTAAACGGAAAAAAACTGACCGATACGATTCAGACAAACACTCTACTCAAGGTAGTAGACAGGGGGAAATAACCCTTTTTTCCAAAAACCTATCCTGTTGATTCAATCTGCTGACCACGTTGTTTCTCCCAGTATTTCTTTAATGCCTCAACAATGTTTTCGTCGAACTGGGTGCCGATACCCTGTTCTAAGATTTCAAACGCAGCTTCTGATGATAGAGCGTCACGGTAGTGTCTCTTTGCGGTTAGTGCATCAAAAACATCCGCCACGGCTATGATTTTGGCCATGAAATGGATCTCGCGATCTGTCAGACCTTGAAAATATCCAGATCCATCCAGGCGTTCATGATGCGATGATGCGATTAGTGGGACATTGCGATATTGCCGAATAAGATACATTCTACTGAGAATGTCTCGGGTGTTCTTTGCGTGTTGCTTGATATGCTCATATTCCTGAGGTGATAGTTTGCCAGGTTTCTTGAGTATATTTTCATTGGTGCCGAGCTTGCCGTAGTCATGGAGAAGGGCGCTTACGCTCAGAATCTCGATATCAGCCTCCCTAAAACCAAGTTCACGTGCGATTCCTGTTGCATATTCGTTGACCTTTTGTGAATGGTTTGCAGTGAGAGGATCTTTGGCATCAATTGAGGCTGCCAATACTTCTAATATGCTCATAAACTGTACATGATAGTCATTGGCAAGTATGGCATTTTCGATGAACATCGCAACCTGGGATGACAGCCCCTTTAACAGATCGAGGTCCCGGCCGGTAAAGGTTCCGTTCTTCTTGTTTATAGCTTCAATAACGCCTATGATATCTCCGGATTGATTCTTAATGGGTACACACAAGAGATCCCTAGTTCTGTACCCTGTTCTTTCGTCCGTGCTCTTATCAAAACGAGAATCAGCGTAAACATCTTGTATGTTGAGCTCCTCACCCGTAACTGCTACAAGGCCTGCTATTCCCAATGATAGGCTGAGACGAATTTCTCGGTCTCCAAGTCCTTGTCCTATGACTGACCGGAGTTCCCCTTTTTCTTTGTTGAGTAAGAAAACGGAGACTCGCTGACATTCAGTCTCCTGCCTGATATCATCAACCAAGGCATTTGCCCTACCCTTTTGCGCATCATCGCTAAAATCGATATCTGCAAGGAGTGAGGCTGATTTAAAGGCTTTTTCTTCGTCTTCCCGTGAAAAGACTCCAGTCTTACTGTTGAGGAGTTCTAATACTCCAATAACGCCTTCCAGTTTGTTGACTAGGGGCGCACACAATACACTTTCGGTTCGGAAGCCTGTAACTGAATCGGTTTCTCGGTTAAAACGCGGGTCTTCATATGCATTTGCAACATTAACTATCTCTTTTGTTAACACACATACGCCTGCGAGGCCCATTTTCAGATCTAGGCTTATGCTTTCTCCATCCAGACCTTCAGCGAATCTCGTCCAGAGAGTCAATTGATCCCATGGTACGAGAAACAATGTGCTTCGATCTGCCTCAAGCACCTTTGAGAGTCCGGTCATAATTACCGGCAGGAGCTTGTCGATTTTTCGTTCCATGCTGAGGGCCTTTCCTATCTCACAGAATTCCCTGAACGAGTTTTCCATCCGCCTGTGCTCAACAGCTTCTTTCTCTAACTCCTTAACCCTTTTTTCCAGTTCTTCATACGTCAGTTTCTTGGCCATTGGAACATCCTCCCATAGTAAATGCCCTGATTACTCTTTCTGGTTGCTCTTTTTACCTGTTTGAAATGGCTTCTAATCTGTCTCGCAAGCCTATCCATGCGGCCTCAAACCAACGATTTGCTGTCTGCAGAAGGGAATAAATTCAGTTTGCGTACAACATCGGCACCGCTGATCATCACCCCTTGTAATAATGTGATGCAAAACCCAGGGGGCATCTATTTGTGATTTTCGCCCCATGGTACTTGTATCACACGATACCAGATCAATGCCAATATTTTATGGATTTCCCGTACTTCCCCCCTGCTTTCTAAATTCACAACAACTTTGACGTTGCCGTAGCCTTGACTTTTCAAAATATTAATGGGTATCCTATGATATTCTATCAGTGGGAGCAAACTATGAACGAAAATACACCTGAAACACCAGCGCCAGAGGTATGCGCAAGCAAGATTTTTGAGCTCAGTGGTTCAAAATTAGCACCTGACGTTGCAGTTGAGCTGTGGCCTATGGTAATGCAACACAAATGGCTCATGTCGGAAAAATTGGGGCGTGATGTGGGATTGCGAACGGCCTGCATCGACTATCTTGAAAACATGGAGCAGGCCCGAAAGGAGTTTATGGCATATAAACGGGTTGATCTCCTGAATGAGATGGGGGCCCAGACGGTAAGTCAAAAGATATGGGATACGATCTCTGACTCACAGCCTCCCAAGCAGCTAATAGAAAGAAAGATCATCCTGCCTCTGACCGAGGAGAAACTCGCTAAAAAGCATAATGTAGTTCCCCCTAAGACCATTATCTTCTTTGGCCCACCGGGCACTGGAAAGACCCATTTCGTCAGGGCAATTGCAGGCATCCTGTCATGGTGGTACATTGAGATCTTTCCGAGCATGCTCATGGCTGATGGGGCAGATAAACTTGGTTCCAACTTGCGCAGCGTTATGGAAAAAGCACGACAACTGGAAGAGACAGTGATTTTTATTGACGAGTTTGAAGAGATCGCGGCCAGCCGAGATACAGCGACCCGCCTTGATAAATCAATAACCAATGAGTTTCTGAAACAGGTCCCATTATTAAAGAACCAGGGCAATAAAATCCTGTTTGTCTGCGCCACAAACTATATTAGACAACTGGATGCTGCGTTGCTCCGCCCAGGAAGGTTTGATTGCGTCATTCCAGTGGGAGAGTTGGACGCGCAGGGCAGACAGACTATAATAAAACATTACCTGTCGACCATCAACACAGGAGATATCGATCTTGATAGAGTCGTCACCCTAACGTCTCGTTTCACGCCGGCCGATCTTGAGTATCTTTTCCAGAAGGTGGCTCAGTTGGCCTTTGAGCGTGAATACGCCAGCAAGCAAGATTACAAAGTTACGACAGACACCTTTGCTGAAATCGTGGGGCAGATCCGTCCTTCACTGACTGATGAAATGATCGAGGAGTTTTGTCAGGACAC
>DAOUTV010000147.1 GCA_030668505.1 Desulfobacterales bacterium
ACGAAAACACGAAAAGAAACAATTTCAGACACTAAAACCAAATGTCGAGTCAAATCCCAATGACAAATTGCCAAAGTTTCTCACATTGAATTTTCGGCGCATTGCATTTATTTGTGCTTTGGTCTTTTTCATTCTTTTTCTCTTTCGTGCTTTCGTCGTTTCGTGCTTTCGTGATTAGTTTTGTAATTGTCTGCCAGAATAAACTCAAACTTCATTACTACGGAACCAAACCCTCACGCATAAGCATTTGAAAAATAGGCGCTTTCCCCGAGTTCTTCTTCAATTCTCAAAAGCTGGTTATATTTGGCGATACGGTCTGTTCGGGAACCGGAACCTGTTTTTATCTGCCCGGCGTTCAGACCTACGGCTAGGTCTGCGATAAAGGTATCTTCGGTCTCGCCTGAACGGTGGGAGATGACCGTTTCATACCCGGCCTCCTTTGCCATTGCCACAGTTTTCAAGGTTTCGGTCAGTGTGCCGATCTGATTCAGCTTGATCAGGATGGCGTTTGCAATGCCACGATTGATCCCCTTTTCAAATATCTTGGGATTGGTGACAAAGATATCGTCCCCCACAATCTGTATCTTGTCTTCCAGTCTTTCTGTCATGATCTCCCATCCGATCCAGTCCTGTTCTGCCAGACCATCCTCAATGGAAACGATAGGATAAGCCTCTATGAGTTTCTCATAGTAGTCAATCATAGCCTGAGCATCCATCCCCTTTTTTCCTTCACCCTGTAACACATACTTTCCCTTGTGGTAAAACTCGTTGGCCGCAGCGTCAAGAGCGACGGCAATTTCTTTTCCTGGTTTGTAACCGGCCTTTTCAATGGCAGTCATTATCAAACGAATAGCATCCTCATTAGAGTCAAGGTTTGGCGCAAAACCGCCTTCATCCCCCACTGCAACGTTATGACCCTCTGCCTTTAAGACTCCCTTCAATTGGTGAAATGTTTCAACTCCCATCCTGATCGCTTCCGCAAAAGTCTCGGCTCCCACAGGAATTACCATGAATTCCTGTATGTCCAAGTTGTTGCCGGCATGGGCACCACCGTTGATAATATTCATCATGGGAACAGGAAGGACGTTGGCATTAATACCTCCGATGTAACGATACAGGGGTGTCTGAAGGGCATGAGCTGCGGCCCTGGCCGCGGCCAGAGATACCCCAAGAATGGCATTGGCCCCCAGTTTTGATTTGTTCGGTGTACCGTCAAGCTCTATGAGACGACGGTCCAGACCTGCCTGGTCGGATGCATCCATCCCTACAATCGCAGGCTTTATCGCTTCCCTCACATTAGCTACAGCCTTTGACACACCCTTGCCACCATAACGTTTATGGCGTTTGTCTCGCAGCTCAAGTGCCTCCCGCTTGCCTGTGGAGGCGCCAGAGGGAACGGCTGCCCGCCCAATAGCACCATAGGCAACCTCAATGTCCACTTCCACGGTTGGATTGCCCCGTGAATCCAGGATCTCCCTTGCCTTCACATCAATGATCTCAGTCATGACATCCCCTTCCTCCGCTCAGTAATAAACACCATCGTCCCCGGAGCAAGCTCCGTTCCCAGAATGGCCCAGGATCTGATCATAGGGTTTGCTGTTGACGCTGTCAATCTATAAACCGCATGGCGTTACACATCCGGCTTTGTTCCTTGACTTGGGTCTGAAAACTCGTTAATAGGCATCCTATGAAGGAAAAACTTGGCTTCCTAGTGCGGCATGCCATAGATTCTGCCGTGGCTGCCGGGCACCTTAAACCTATCGATCCTCCCCCATCCATGGTGCTGGAGATTCCCAAGATTGCGACCCATGGCGATTTTAGCACAAATATCGCCATGACCATGGCAGCACCTCAAAATAGGGCGCCTAAGGAAATTGCGAGGATCATCATTGATCATATTGAGGACCGCGATCATTTGCTCTCAAAGACTGACGTGGCAGGACCCGGGTTCATCAATTTCTTCATCGCCCTGGACAGGTGGCACGAGGTTCTTAAGGCCGTGCATCAGGAGGATACAGCCTATGGCACCTCACAGGCAGGTCTTGGGAAAAGGGTACAGATCGAATTTCTAAGCGCCAATCCCACCGGACCTCTCCATGTGGGCCACGGGCGATGTGCCGCGGTCGGGGACACCCTGGCAGCTATATTGAGCGCAACAGGTTATGAAGTTGAGAAGGAATACTATGTGAACGATTCCGGTCGTCAGATTCGCACCCTTGGTGAATCCGTGCTTGTTCGCTATCAGCAGCTTCTCGGAAAAACTATCGATTTGCCGGCAGAGAACTATCAGGGAAGCTATATCAACGACTTGGCCCGAATACTCCTTGATCAAGAAGGGGAACACTTGCTGGAGTTGCCCGAGGAGGAGGCCATAACACATTGTGCCAGATTTGCGGCCATGAAAATTTTTGAAGGGATTCGGGAAGACCTGGTCGCCTTTGGCGTCTCCTTTGGCCACTGGTTCAGCGAGCAGTTCCTCTATGACTCAGGCGCTGTCCAGGCCGTGATTCAAGATCTCAAGAGCAGGGATATCATCTATGAACATGATGGCGCCCTGTGGTTTCGGACCAAAGATTTTGGGGATGAAAAGGACCGGGTCGTAGTTCGGGCCAATGGCTTAACTACATACTTTGCCTCAGACATTGCCTATCACAAAGACAAGTTTGACCGAAAGTTCGACCGAATCATTGATATCTGGGGAGCAGACCACCATGGCTACGTTCCTCGCGTGTCAGCTTCGATCCGGGCCCTCGGATACGATGGAGACCGGTTTCAGGTCTTTCTCATTCAACTGGTTAATCTCCTTCGAGGCGGCAAGCCAGTAGCCATGTCAACACGGGCCGGCGAATTCGTTACCCTGAGGGAGGTCATAGACGAGGTGGGACGGGATGCGGCACGCTTCTTATTCTTATTGCGCCATTATGAGAGTCCGCTTGACTTTGATCTGGAACTGGCCAAAAAGCAGTCCAACGATAATCCAGTCTACTATGTGCAATATGTCCATGCGAGGATTTCCAATATTCTCAAAAAGGCTGAAGAACGTGGTTACAAGGACATTGACTGGCACGACGACTTCTCCAAGATATTGACTCTACCAGAAGAGCTTCAACTAATAAAGCTCATGGCCCGTTACCCGGAGGTCGTGGCCAGGAGCGCCCGCTTGATGGAGCCTCATCGTGTTCCGTTCTACATGAAGGAGTTGGCAGCAGCCTTTCACGCCTACTATCACGACCGCAACAAGCACAAGGTGGTAAGTGACGATGCCAAGCTCTCGGCAGCAAGGCTCTACCTTGTTTCTGCTATCCGGATCATCATAAAGAATGGACTGAGCCTGATGGGCGTGTCTGCACCGGAAACCATGTAGGAAGACTGATCGTGGGTGCTTAGTCATGAAATGGGTGTTTTTCTGGCAGAAATTCTTTTACCTTGAAGCGGGAAAGCTGAAAGCTCCCCAGTGAAATAGGTGGTTCATTTCACGGGGCAGGCAAGGCTCAAAGCTGAAAGGGAGAGAAGTTAAGAGTCTAAGATCTAATTTTTGCTTTGAGCTTTCAGCTTTGAGCTTCTCCAGTTTGGCCAGGGCAGGTATGAGTCAAAAGCCTTCACAGTCTAAGAAGAAAACTCCGACTAAAAGATCCCGGTTGACCTTTGAGTTCACCCGCAAACAGTTCTTTCTAGGGCTGGGCCTTGCCTTTCTTGCAATGGCTTGGATGTTCACCCTTGGTATTTTTGTGGGGCGCGGCCTTTCTCCAGTCCGTTTCGATGTGCAAAAGCTCAAAAAAGAGCTTATGGCTTTGAAACAGGGGGCACTGAAAAGAGACCAGGCACGCTTCAAGATTGAGACAGACAACCTGTCCGAGAACCCGGACCTTGACTTTTACAAAATCCTTACAGATAAGAAGGAGGAGGCCCGCTTTAAGTCGACAAAAGAACATGAGAGGACCGCAAAGTCCCATGTGATACCGATAAAAACTTCTATGGTAAACAAGACGGGAAGGCAGGGGCTTTTGACCATCCAGGTCGCATCATTACAGAGCTCCAAGAAGGCCAGGCAGGTGATAGATCGTCTTAAAAGTAAAGGGTATGAAGCATATGAGTTAACAGTAAGCGTACCTGGAAAGGGGACCTATCACAGGGTGCGGGTGGGCCATTTTGAGAATTCCCGCGAAGCTGGACGGGTAGCTGCAAGGCTTAAGCAGGATAAACTTGAAACAATGATTGTGCGGGAGTCAAAGTAAACATAGTGCCTAAAAGTTTAAAGCTGAAACACCGTTCAATTGGTTTTATTGGTTCCGTTGGTTTCGAGCCGACTTTGCCATCCGCCGTCGGCCATAGCCTATGGCGGAGGCCGAAGCTGCCTTGGCTACGACGGCAGGATTGGTTAGAAGCCAATAAAACTAATCCAACCAATCTAACTAATGAAACGAGTAATCAAAAGGTTTCTTCAAATCCGCAACTTTAGATCACTTTAGGGCACTTTAGTCACTTTAGCTCACTTGGAGACTAGGGGGTATTGTCGTGAAAATTTCAAAGGAGATAGTCATACACGTAGCAAAACTTGCCCGGCTGCATTTGGATGAGGAGGCCATAAAGCTCTATACCAAGCAACTGGGGGACATCCTGACCTATATGGACACCCTCAATAGTGTTGACACCGAGGATGTACCTCCTACCTCTCATGCCATTTTCATAAACAATGCGCTTCGTGAGGATGAGGTCAAGGCCTCCATTCATGTGGGACGCGCTTTGGCAAATGCCCCCCAGTCTGAAAAAGGAAGCTTTGTTGTTCCAAAGGTAATAGGGTAGCTATTGAAATCAATGTCATAAACTTAAGGGCCATTGCTTTAAAGTCCCCCTTTGTTAAAGGGGGATTTAGGGGGATTTTCACGCTTTCCCGAGAAATCCCCCCGCCCCCCCTTTAGAAAAGGGGGAGATTTTGAGCTTAAGTTAATGATATTGATTTCGATATACGGATTTTCACAACTATCGTTATTTCCAGTCCCGCTGAAGCGGAATTGAATTGTCAATGTTGAGTTTAGAACATTCAACGCAGTGAACTAGAAATTAGGAAAAGAGATGGACCTGTGGCGATTAACCATACACGAAGCCCATGAACTCCTTACAAGGGGAGAGATCACTTCTGTTGAGCTTACCTCTTCGGTTTTTGATCGCATAGGTCAGGTTGATAATAGGACCGGAGCGTATATAACGTTGGTCAAGGACCAGGCCATGGCTGAAGCTGAAGCAGCAGACGAGGTGATCAGGCAGGGTAAAGGTGGGCCGCTCACAGGGGTGCCTCTGGCCATCAAAGACGTTCTCTGCACAGAAGGGATTAGAACTACCTGTGGATCCAAGATATTGGAAAACTTTATCCCACCATACAGCAGCACGGTCGTAAACAAACTCAAGAATGCCCACGCGGTCATTGTCGGGAAAACCAATATGGATGAATTCGCGATGGGTTCCTCCACTGAACATTCAGCCTTGAAGGTAACCCGGAACCCGTGGGATTTGACACGTATTCCGGGAGGCTCCAGCGGGGGCTCCGCAGCAGCCGTAGCTGCTGATGAATGCATTGGGGCGATAGGCACCGACACAGGAGGCTCCATACGACAGCCGGC
>DAOUTV010000143.1 GCA_030668505.1 Desulfobacterales bacterium
CACGCTGAATGAGTTTTAACCATCTCTGGGTTTCCCTTTTTCCCATTCAACATTCGATGTTGGACGTTCGATGTTCGATGTTCATTCTTTTCAGTAAACCTTCCACAGCCCATCCTGTGCAAAAATAACT
The DNA here is from genome assembly GCA_030668505.1 of Desulfobacterales bacterium. Taxonomy (GTDB): domain Bacteria; phylum Desulfobacterota; class Desulfobacteria; order Desulfobacterales. Next base: position 131 of record DAOUTV010000143.1, read on the forward strand.
TAGCGCTTATGCCCTATCCCCCTGGCCCCCTTCGGTCTGAGCTACATTCGGCCTGAGCTCATGTCGAAGGCAGGGTCGAAGACAAACCGGGATGACGGGGACGGACATCAACTCTAAAGTTGTCGCGCCAGGGAGGATATTTATGTTTGCGCAATGCAACTTTGACTGAGCCCTCCCATATGGTTTTTCAGTTTGCAAGGGTGTGCAAACGTGTTATAAAAATTCTCTCACTATGAAGAAACAACCAGCTTCTCGCGAACCCGAAACAGCGGACCACCATGGCTTCAAGATTGCATTTGACGATAATCTAGTGGCAAGGAACCTGTTTGGTGAGAAAAATCGACATCTACGGCAGATCTCGGACTTATTGGACATACAAATCCACGCCAGGGGTAATACTGTTACCGTCCATGGAGACGACATTACCACAAAGCTTGTCGAAAAACTTCTCACTGAACTTTACGGTCTCATTGAAGAAGGGTATCCGATTTACGAAAACGATATTGATTACGCCATCCGAATACTTAGCAGCAATGATCGCATCAAGCTCAGGGATGTTTTTCTGGATACTGTCTACATTACCTCTCAGAAGAAACCGATTACACCCAAGGGCCTGGCACAGAAGGAATATATTGACGCAATGCGAAAGTTTGATATCGTCTTTGGCATTGGACCTGCAGGCACCGGCAAGACCTATCTGGCCATGGCCATGGCGGTTTCTTTGCTGACCAAAGGTAATGTTAATCGCATTATCCTAACCCGTCCGGCTGTGGAAGCTGGAGAGAGTCTGGGCTTTCTTCCCGGAGATCTTTATGAAAAAGTCAATCCCTATCTGAGGCCACTTTATGATGCCCTTCACGATATGATGCATTATGAGAAAGCTTCTCGTCTTATCGAGCAAGGTGCGATAGAGGTGGCTCCACTGGCATTTATGCGAGGTCGAACGCTCAACGACTCCTTTGTAGTCTTGGATGAAGCGCAAAACACGACATCAGAACAGATGAAGATGTTTTTGACACGTCTTGGATTCAGTTCCAAGGCGGTTATCACCGGTGATATCACTCAGATCGACCTACCTAACTCCAAAGTCTCAGGTCTTGTGGAGGCAAAGGAGATCTTGCAGGAAATTAAGGGCATACGCTTTGTCCTCTTTTCAAAAAAGGATGTGGTCAGACACCAATTAGTCCAAGATATTATCAAGGCTTATGAAGACCTCGATCAGCGGAAGTGATCTCCTTTGTGGGAAAAGCGCTAGAGTGACGGGGTTATATAAACCGGCCTAAGCGAAGACCAATGCCAAATGGATCAAGATATATGATGCACACTGAAACGATAAGAAAACAGAGTAAAACTTTTCTTGAGACGGTAAATGAACACGCCCATCTGCAATGGATAATGTTATTGGGGACAACCCTTCTCATTGCCGTTCTGCTCTTTCCGAATCTCCTGATTACCATGCCCAGCTACCAGATTGGTGATGTTGCCAAGAAGGACATAAAGTCGCCTAAAGATTTTCTCATAGAGGACAAAGAAGCGACTCAGCGGAAGCGAGAGGAAACGGCTCGATCTATCCTGACTATCTACGATTTTGACGATACCCTGGCATATAAACTGGAGGAGAGGATCACCGATGCTTTCAAGCATATGCGGACTTTGCCGGTAACGGCCAATCTTGGCGCAATTGACGCGGCCGCTGACGAGATTAAGGTCCGAAAGCCTGGCGAGGATGTCCCGCTTACACAAACACTTTCACGTCATGATCTCATCTGGAAGGAAAAACAGGCATTTGAAGATATACTCGGGGTCCAAGTCAGCAATGGTGTATACAATATCTTAATAAAGGAAAATTTCTCTGAGTCCATTACACAAGAAATTGTTCGACTCCTGCGCATTATTTTCCTAAATGGCATTGCAGGCAACAAACAACTCATACTTCAGCAACAGCTCAAAGGCATCATAGTTCAAACGCTCTCTTCTAAGAAAGAGGTCTATGTGAATGATCTCGAGAAGTTCTATAGCCTGAATATGGCAAAAAATGTCGTTGCAAACACCGGCAGTACTCTGTTGAAGAATTTTGACTATCCTCTTCGTAACGCTGTGATAGACTTGGCTCAGCGTTTGATCCAACCCAACCTGACTCTCAACAAAGGCCAGACCGAAGCACGGAGGAACAGGGCGCTTTCTAACGTCAAAGCAGTATTGACCCAAATCAAGAAAGGAGAGATGCTTGTCCGGGAAGGACAAAAGATATCCCAACTGCACATGGCTAAGCTCCAGGCCCTCGAATCTGAAACGAGAAGAGTACACCTTGTTTCCAACAGCGTAGGATTTATACTCCTTGCCATTTCCTTCTTCGTTATTTCCTTTACGATCAATTTCAGGACAGACGGAAGTCTAACCTTAAAAAATAAAGACATCCTTCTTCTATGTATAATGCTGGTTATCCTCTTTTTATTGAGTGAAGTATCCGTATATTTGGTGAAAGGGATCGCAAGGAACATTCCTTATTCCATAGAGGCCTCTTCGGCCTTTTACGCTATACCTGTGGCAGCAGGCGCCATGACTGTATGCCTGTTCATGGGGATGCAGGCGGCACTGGCTTTTGCCTTGGCGACAGCTTTTATTACTGCCTTTCTCTTTGAAAACGAGTTCGACATGTTCCTGTTTTTCCTTTTGAGCGGCATATTGGGCGCATACTGGGTACGTAGCTGTAAAGAGCGGGGCACTTTGATCAAAGCCGGCTTAAAAGTGGGACTGGTCAATGTTGCGATTGTCACGGCACTTCATTTGTTCAGGGGGGCCGGATTTGAATTGAACCTTCTGTGGGGCTGGGTCTTCAGCATTCTTGGAGGTGTGAGTTCCGGCATTTTGGCCACTGGATTTGCGCCTGTAGTAGAAATGAGTTTTTCATACACCACAAATATTAAGCTGTTGGAGCTTGCCAATCTGGATTGCCCCATCATGCGAAAGCTCATGCTGGAAGCCCCTGGAACTTATCATCATTCTGTGATTGTAGGGAACCTGGTGGAGGCAGCGGCCACCACAATCGGGGCCAATCCCTTGTTGGCCAAGGTAAGCGGCTATTACCACGACATTGGCAAAATTAAGAAACCACTATATTTCATCGAAAACCAGGCAAAAAACGAAAACAGACATGACAAACTGGCGCCATCCATGTCTAGCCTGATCCTTATCGCTCATGTGAAAGATGGTGTGGAGATAGGCAGGGACCATAAGCTCGGGAGAGCAATTATCGATATTATTCAACAACATCATGGTACCAGCCTTATCACTTATTTCTACGAAAAGGCCAAGCAGCTAAAAGGCGAGGATGCCGTCAATATGGAGCATTTCAGGCACCCGGGTCCCAAGCCTCAGACCAAAGAGGCAGGCCTCGTTCTGCTGGCCGACGCAGTAGAGGCTGCGTCCAGGTCCCTTGAAAACCCAACGCCGGCACGACTCAAGGGTCTTGTTCAAAAAATTATTAACAAAATATTCTTGGATGGGCAGCTTGACGAGTGCGAGCTTACCCTGAAAGATCTCCATGAAATTGCCAAGAGTTTCAACAAGATCCTATACGGCATTCACCATCACCGGATCGACTATCCTGAAGGCGTCCCAAGGATCAATGGTAAGGCCAGAAAGCAGAATGGAAATTCTGATAGAAGACAGGCAACATCGTTACAGGATCGGACACGAGGAAATAAGGAAAAAGGCAAAGACAATCTTAGACGCCTTGGAATGTCCTGACGGAGAGTTGTCCATCCTCATTTTAGACGATCTGGAAATAGCCAAGCTCAATAGTAAATACTTAGGTCGGTCCGGCCCGACGAATGTGATTGCATTTCCGATGCATGAGGGGCCATTCGGAAGAATTCAACCGGTCCTTTTGGGAGATGTGGTTATATCCCTCGATACAGCAGCCACCGAAGCACAAGATGCCGGAATATTTCTTGAGAGACGATTCGACCAGCTTTTGATTCACGGGATCTTGCACCTGTTTGGATTTGACCATGAAAAAACGTCGGAACAGGCCAAGGCCATGATGATCAAGGAGGAACAATTGCTGAAACTATTATACCCTAATTGAGCGATGCTCAATCAGGTGGTATTGGGTATTTGTTATTAGGTATTGGTTTTATTGTATTTAACATTACATTTTATATTTCTTGGCAGATAGAGATATAGGAATGAAAATTATTCCTTTAAACCAGTACCGGATAACGAATACCAGATAACGCCTCAATTGAGTTTGACTCAATTGAGGTTGATGTCCGGCTTTACCATTTGAAAGGTAAATACAACAGACTACTGTCATGTCAACGATACTCTGTCATTTCGAAGGAGTCGTCACGACTGAGAAATCTTAGATTTCTCCCTGCGGTCGAAATGACATTTCTTGATTGACACGACACTACCAACATTACCATTGATTGGGAGGTATACTTACAATGCCAGGATTAGCAGTTAACGTTGATCATGTGGCCACGCTCAGGGAAGCTAGAAGAATCAATATTCCGGACCCTGTAACGGCTGCAGCAATGGTGGAACTGGCCGGTGCCGATGGGGTAGTTGTCCATCTTAGAGAAGATCGACGACACATCCAGGATCGGGATGTTCGACTTATACGTGAAACGATAACTACCAAGTTGATCTTGGAAATGGCGGCAAGTTCGGAAATGATTGCCATTGCCTTGGAAATAAAACCCAACTTGGTGACATTAGTGCCGGAAAAAAGAGAGGAGTTGACCACCGAAGGCGGCCTCGACCTCCATCTTCACAAGAATGTAGTATCCGATGCAGTCCAAACACTTCATAAAGGGGGAATACCGGTTAGCATCTTCGTAGACCCCGACCTGGATCAGATCAAACTTGCCCATCGTATAGATGCCAATTGTGTTGAAATTCATACAGGAACGTTTTGTGACGCAGAGACACCAAGAAAACGTTCCGAGGCCTTTGAAAAAATTGTTAACAGCGTAAAACTTGCCCAAAAATTGAATCTTGGGGTCAACGCCGGCCATGGCTTAGGATATCAGACCATCAAGGCATTCAAGGGACTTTCCGGAATCGATGAATTTAGCATCGGCCACAGCATCATAGCCCGTGCAGTCTTCGTTGGCCTAGATCGGGCTGTAAGAGAGATGATTGCATTGATTAAGGAACTGTGACTTTTGATGCTCGATAATGGATACTGGATGCTTGATACAGGATGCCGGATAGGGATTGAGATTCTTCCGAGGGCAGCGAATATATACGGAAGCAGGCATCTTGCATCCGGCCTCGGACATCAATCCCAAATACAACTGACCAATGACTAATTACCAGTGACCGCCAACTAACATGATATACGGTATCGGCATAGATATGGTTGAAATCTCCCGCATTGATAAGGCATTGAAGCGCTGGGGAGACCCATTTCTCGAACGTGTATTTACACAAGCCGAAATCGAATACTGTCACCACGGAGTCCGTTCAGCATCGCGATTCGCCCTTCGCTTTGCAGCCAAAGAGGCCTTTTCAAAGGCACTTGG
>DAOUTV010000042.1 GCA_030668505.1 Desulfobacterales bacterium
ACTTTAGTTCACTTTAGGCACACGCTCCAATGATCTACCTTGACCACAACGCAACCACCCCAGTAGCTCCACAGGTCTTAGAAGCGATGAAGCCTTATTGGGGAGACCAATACGGAAACCCGAGCAGCGCCTATGCCCTTGGACGCTCTGCCAGGCAAGCCCTGGAAGAAGCCCGTGCCCAGGTAGCCGAACTGCTGGATTGCCGACCAAGCGAAATCGTGTTTACTAGCGGAGGCACGGAATCGAACAATATGGTCATCAAAGGGGTGGCCCACAGCATGACTGATAAGGGTCGCCACATCATAACAACAGCGATCGAACACCCTGCCGTAACCAATCCGTGTCTCTTCTTACTTTATCAGGGTCATGACGTAACCTTCCTCCCAGTCGACTCAACAGGGCAAGTAGATCCAGCGGCAGTCAAGGCGGCTATCCGCCCAACCACAGTGTTGATTTCCGTAATGCATGCCAACAACGAAACCGGAACAATCCAGCCCATTTCTGAAATCAGCGCCTTGGCACGAGACTACGGCGTGCTCTTCCACACAGATGCAGCCCAATCCGTAGGAAAGATCCCCGCTCGGGTTTCAGACCTCCGGGTGGATTTCCTATCAGTGGCTGGACATAAAATGTATGCACCGAAAGGGGTTGGAGCACTTTATTTACGTAATGGTTTAAGAATAGAACCGTTCATGCACGGTGCTGGTCAAGAATTGGGCCGCAGGGCAGGAACAGAAAATGTATTATTTGCAGTTGCCCTGGGTATGGCCTCTGCTCTGGCCCGTGATCGGATGTCAGCAGATGCCGAGCGCATACACCGCTTGCGAGACAGGCTTCATACCCTCCTTGCTCAAGACATACCCGGCCTTGTGCTAAACGGACACCCGGGGGGCCGGCTTCCCAACACCCTGAATGTATCACTACCCGGCGTTGACGGTGCCGCACTCCTTGATGCGGTACCTGAAATCTGCGCCTCCACTGGCGCAGCCTGCCATGACCGTTCAGTGCAGCTTTCCCATGTGCTTACCGCCATGCAGGTCCCTGAAGAGATAGGTCGCAGCGCCATTCGACTAACACTCGGCCGCGGAAACACAGAGGTTGAGATTGACGAAACAGCTAAAATGATCATAACAGCATACAATGTCCTGAAATGAGCCTGTGGGCCGTCCGGACAAACTGTAAAACCATTCAGTAGCCGCAATCACATTTGGCCACCAATTCCTTCTGCCAATCTCAAGTTTTAAGGCCCTATTCCCCTTTATGTATAGAAGCGCTGTTTCAAAACTCTTCGTCGACTCCATACAACTTTCTCTTCGCATCCCCTTTCTTTGCACGAAGTAATGGCTGTCTCCCACTATTTTACCACTAATCTATTAGTATTGACTCTGGAAGGGAGTTATGCTTTTTTTGTATTGAATCAAGAGAAACCATATCCATTTTTCCAAGAATAAGGGTAGGGTTATAAACGGCTCAGCATTCCAAGAGGCATGACGCTTTTCAGAGCATCGTCAGGACCTCCCTTCCTAACCCCCAGTGTCTCCGCATACTGGGGGTTTTTTTAAAATATCCAGCACCCGCCCTACCCCTTTTGTTCTGTTACTTATAGTACCGAAAAGTGGTATCTCTTTTTCCCGCTATAGTTTCTGTCACACACCCGCGAAAGCTAACCCTTTGAAATTACACAACAGTATCATTGGCATAATTTGTGCTATATATTTGTTAAAGGTCTCATGCAGTGATATAAAAGACCCTGTGTTCCAGGAGGCATGCAATTTTACGTCGTTCCGCCATGACCTCCTCTTAAAGCCCCTGGCTTGATCCCCCTTGCCGGGGGCTTTTCTGTTTGACAAGAAATTACCATTCTGGTACCGGTTTCAAAGAACAGACAATTATCCTTTGACCCTAACCATGTTGAATGTTTTGAATTTAATAAAAATATTAATGATCTTGTTAGATCTCTTAGAGCGATTAGGTTCAAACTTATAAGAATTTCAACGAATTGGTGGCAAGCATGGAATGCTCGTGAAATATTGACATTTTGCAGTCGACTAATCGGCAGGTAGTGACCAAATGAATAACTTTGCGAGAGAGATTGATAACTCAATTACAACTTCTTGCCTTACAAATGTTTTGTCTCCGGCGTATTCCGAAAAGTTCCAGCCAAAATTCCTCGATTTAAATACTGCCCCCAACATCCTGCTAAAAAATTGATCCAAAACTTGGCCCGGAACTTAAAGAACTGTGATATAATTTAGGAATATTTGAGAAAATCGTGAGTATGGCGAGTTTAACTGTAGCAAGCTTTTTCGTTGATATGTAGGCTGAGCAAGGGCTGAATATGGTTAGAAAAATATTAATAGCATTGATATTAGCTTTAGTTTTTTGGGGATGCGAAGAGAGTGCCCTCCACATCAAGATTCGATATGATCAGATTCAAGGTTTGAAAGAGGGCGATCGGGTATTTTTTGAACAGAACCACATAGGTGGAGTCACAGGAGTGTTTTATTCAGAATATGGTAATTACTTGGTGGACTTGGCGATCGAAAGGAGCTTTGCCAACGCTGCTACGGAGCACTCCAAGTTCTTCGTCATAGTAGACCCCCAAAATAAGGGAAAAAAGGCCATTGAAATGATCCAAAGCCGAAAAGGGGGATCACCCCTCCAAGACGGTGCGTCCGTTCAAGGCTCCACTAAATCTTCAGCGGTCTTCGGTCAAATCAGTGAAAATTATGAGAAAAGGCTTGGGAATCTTAAGGAACAGTTTGAGCGATTCTTTGAAGACCTCAAGAGTGTCCCTGAGACTGAGGAGCTCAAAAAACTTGAAAAGGAATTGGAGCGTCTGGCAGAAGCAATGAAGCGGTCAAGCAAGTCGGTACGAGAAAAGATACAGAAAGAAATATTGCCCCGGCTCAAAGAGGAGATTGAAAAGCTCCGAGAGCAATTGCGGGAATTCGGACGTAAGGAAGAATTAGAACCACTGGAAACTCAGATGGAAAAGATCATGGAAATATGACCTTGAACTTTTCCGAGATAATTCATATACAGGTCCCCACAGATGGCGACTTTGTAACTAGTTTCCATCCATAAATGGCCCTTTTCCGCAATCTCGGCGTCAAACTTCAGGGTTGCTTGTGCGACGTACCTCGGTACGCCTCCGCGCAACCCCTTGTTTTCCTTGATCTTGCGGAAAATTGCTCATTTCTGAATTGGAAACTTACGCTTGTGCCCATTGAGTTTTTACGATTAATGGATGGGCACTAACTACCATATCCCATATATTCTTAAAGAAATGCAAACAAATTCAAAGCGAGGCTTTTACATAACCTGAAAAAGGGTGTTTTATGGAACTGTACCTATTTTCTATATTCATATTGATTGGCCTTGCTGTTTCTGATTTGGTTGTCGGTGTCAGCAATGATGCTGTTAACTTTTTGAACTCTTCAATAGGTTCCAAGGTAGCACCGCGTCACGTGATTATGATAGTTGCAAGTCTTGGAATGCTTGCAGGCGTCACCTTTTCGAGCGGGATGATGGAAGTGGCAAGAAAAGGAATCTTCCACCCAAAGCTTTTCGTTATGCCGGAGCTCGTCACCATCTTTCTCGCCGTAATGCTTACTGATATCATTCTTCTTGATCTTTTTAATACCTTTGGCCTGCCAACATCTACAACCGTATCAATTGTTTTTGAGCTATTAGGAGCTGCCGTGGCTGTATCCTTAATCAAAATACACATGGCAGGTGATAGCTTTCATGCCTTAGTAGATTACATCAACACGGGAAAAGCGCTTGCCATTATCTCGGGGATTCTCTTATCTATTGTGATTGCATTCTTTTCAGGAGCTATTGTCCAGTTCATAGCTCGCGTTGCCTTTACATTTGATTATAGGACACGTCTCAAGCGTTTTGGGGGTGTATGGGCAGGCCTCTCTCTATCAATCATTACTTATTTTATACTCATAAAGGGTGCCAAAGGGACTTCATTTCTAACTCCCGAGACAGTTGCATGGATCAAAACCCATTCATGGACTATCATGTCAATTGGCTTTGGGTTTTTTGGTGTTATGTTTCAATTATTGGCGGTTTATACGAGGATTAATATCCTGAAACCAATTGTCTTGATTGGAACATTTGCCCTTGCAATGGCTTTTGCCGGCAATGATCTTGTGAATTTTATTGGTGTCCCTCTGGCCGGATTGCATGCCTACAATATCGCTTCAGCTGCCGATGAACCCTTGCGCGTAGCAATGGATGCCCTTCAGAAACCGATTCAGTCCAACACATTGCTACTCCTGATCGCCGGGATAATCATGGTAGTCACATTATGGTTATCCAGGAAGTCCCGCACGGTCACCAAAACAGAGCTGACTCTGGGCAGGCAGGAAGAAGGCATGGAACGCTTTGGTTCTTCGGCGATTTCAAGAAATATTGTGCGCATGTGTCACACGGTTTTTTCATTTTCAAATAGATTCATGCCTTTATCGTTAAGGAGAACAATTTCCAGCCGCCTGGACCCAGGTGCCTATAGTTGCGCACCTTCAATAGACGGGAAAATACCGTCTTTTGACCTATTACGGGCTTCTGTAAACCTTATTGTTGCAAGTGCTGTCGTTTCATTTGCAACTTCATTGAAGCTTCCGCTTTCAACGACATATGTTACATTCATGGTGGCTATGGGAACATCTCTTTCAGATCAGGCGTGGGGAAGAGAAAGCGCCGTCTATAGAGTGACAGGGGTGCTTACTGTAATAAGCGGGTGGTTTCTGACAGCACTTGTAGCGTTTTCAGTCTCCCTCGTGTTTGCGTTTGCCATTTATTTCTTCAAACTCCTGGCCATTATAGGCTTACTGTTGCTTTTGATTAGTCTGGTTTGGCATAGCTACCGTCTGCATTTCAGAAGGGAAGAAGAAGACAGTGCTATTGACGCCTTTGCCCTGAATAATATCAGTGATGCCGATACCGCAATCAACGCTTCTTTTGAGCAGACCGGATGCTTCCTGAAGGAGATCAGCGATAGTCTGGGCCTCTGTTTTGACTCTGCCTTTTCCGAGGATAGGCAAAGACTTAGAGACACCACAACCTGGACAGATAAGATTCAGAAAAGGGCCAACATTATTATCTCAAATACCTTTGAAACGCTTTTTCTTCTTCGAGATGATTCCGCCAACAGCCCACAGAAATACTCAAAAACAATGCGCTTCGTACAGGATATTGCCGAAAGCCACAGAGATATCGTCAAGCGCACTTATGTGCATTTCGAAAATTGTCACGAGGGATTCAGTGATGGTCAGAAAGAGGAGCTGAGGCGTATAAAAACCTATATTACCCGGCTTTTATGGAATACTTCCATAATGTTAAGGCAGCGAAAAAAGGTTGATTACGATTATATTGCTAATCAGTGCCGGAAATTGAAAAACCTTGTTACTGAATTTAACAAGAATCAGATTAAACGGATACAAGATGCTGAATCCAAAACCCGGTTAAGCATTCTCTACTACGCACTGATGGAGAATTCCTTGAATATTGCCGAACAGACACAGAATTTGCTTGATATCTTCAGGGAGTCTTTTACAGAAAAATAAGCAACAGAAAAAAGGTAGTAATTCCCAGCACGAGGAGGCAATAATGCGTATTCCATTTGCTTCGATGTTTATGATCTCACCGTTTGACGGCCTTCTGGAACATGCAGAAAAGGTAAAGGAATGTGGATGGGCATTTCAGCAGTCCATAGAGTGCCATACCGCAGAAAAGTGCAAGGCTTTTGAGGAATACCGTCAAGAAGTGATTAAACTTGAACGTGAGGCTGATGCCATAAAGCGCAAGATCCGTGGACATCTGCCAATAGGAACAAGGATGCCTGTAACCGAATTCCAGATTTTCATGTACTTAAAAGAGCAGGACAAGGTCCTTGATTCTGTTGAAGATACACTTCATTGGCTCTCCTATCGGACCGATCCAATTGTAACAAAAGAAATTGAAGAGACCTTGGTCCATCTTGTTGACGCAGTTATTGAGCCAATGGAAGAACTAAGCCGAATGGTAGCTGAGGCAAAGAAGTATTTTGAAAGTTACTCCGAAAAACAGCGGACAATTGTAAAGGAAATTATTCATAATCTGCGAAAAAGAGAGCATGAAGCAGATATTATAGAGGATGAATTAAAACATAAGATCTTTACCATGGAAAAGGACCCTGTAAGGATATTTCATCTAGTCACACTTGCCGAAACAATCGGTTCTGTTGCCGATCATGCTGAAAATGCCGGAGATATGATGAGAGCTATGATCGCAAGGAAGAAAAGAACCTTTTTTGGTAAGAAAACAAAACCCTAACCTCAAACCAGATATACTGTTATGACAATATCAAGGCTTGACCACACTCTTTTTTCGTGAAAAACTGTATAATTCAATAGGTCTTTGTATCACCTGTCAAAGAATTAACGAAAGCACAAGAATCTTTCAAGGCAAAGGAAGGTGGTAAATATGATTAAGGAACACTACAATGCCGATTCAACTATAACCTTAGAATATTGTTGTGATTTCTGTGATTACAGCACTACAGACAACAGAGAATCTAGGGGGATTAGGCCCATTATGGAATGTCATGCTTGTGGCAGGCACGTGTGCACTGGGCACAGGAAGTTCTATGGAGAAACTTGGCTTGATTCACATAGGGGAATGTATTGTTTAGGGTGCTGGGCAATAGGTAAAAAATATAGAGACCAGATGATCAGTGTGCAGCATGAAGCATGGGAAAAGGAAAATGATTTGAGGCTTGTGTGGCATCGTGAGGGTAGGGAAGAAAAAAGGCGCCAGTTGGCAAGACGCCATAGACCCAAACTTGGCAAGATCTTGGTTTCCGAAGGATATATTGATCAAGGGCAACTTGAAACAGCGTTATCAGAGCAGATGCTCACGCTTGGTCAAGTCTTGGTTCAAGCAGGCCGTATAACGGTTCGAGAATTACAAGAGGCACTGGATTATCAGGAGAAGGTCTCTAGGCAGTTGGGCGAGATACTCAAGGAGCTTGGGCATTCGACTCCCGAAGATGTTGACTGGGCTTTGAACAGAATAAAGAGAAAGCTGGGAGAGATCCTGAAGGAAGAGCAGGTACTCTCAGATCATGATCTTCATCGGGCATTGGCTATGCAGAGACGAGAACCCAGCGGATAGTGTGACTCGCTGGTTGCCGCGGCAATATAACAAATACTCAATACCACTTAATTGAGCATTGATTAAATAGGATCACGGATTTTCTGAAGGCTACTTTTGATATTTGATAGACTGCCTTTAGATATTATTACGTCTACACCAGCATCCGAGAATACATAACCCGGGCCTTTTCCCTTAAATCCCTTGGGTGAATAAACAGTGTCCACACCCTTTTCAAGCAACCACTCACTAACCTTGATCCCTTTCCCCTTTTCCTCGCCAGCAAAAGGATTACGGTGATACCCTTCGGAAAGAAGTTCACCGCTTTTTTCCCTAACAGTGACAATGTAGAAATAAGGGGCATCTCCAAAGTGTTCGGAAAGTCGTTGCCTGTCCTCTGTTAGTGGAACGGCATGGGTGGTTGTTTCCTTTCTTTGTGGCTCATAATGAATTAATATATGATCTACCTTTGAGACCTGCTGTCTAATTTCCTTTTCAACTTTACGACTTACCAAATATGCCTTCTCTAGATTATTGGTTTTGATGATAATATCTGCTTCGATGAACTTGAAAGAGCCTGAGTTCCTCCCCCACAGTGCGTTAATGGAGGCAACCTGAGGTTCTTTCATGATGGTTGTTTTCACACAGTCCATGGTTTCGAAATCGATTGAAGCATCGAGAAGCACCCGAATCGCATCAAGGAAAATGACACCACCTGCCTTGAAAATGAAGATAACTACCAGGAGAGCTGCAATTCTGTCCAGGTTGTAGCCAAAGCATCCACCTACCAGGCTAACTAGGATCACAGAAGAGGAAAACATGTCTGTACGAATATGCAGGGCATCGGCAATGAGACTTGGAGAACCAATCTCCTTCCCCCGTTTCAGTTCGTAACGAGAGAAGACGAACGTAATTGCAATGGTCAAGAGCACCCCAGCTATGGCGTAAGGAAGACGTTCGATTTTAAGAGACTGTCGTTGGAAAAAAACCGTATCTATGATTTTGTAACCGGCAAAGAATATGAATATGGACGAGAGTAAAGAAACAAAGTTTTCAACCTTGTATAGCCCGTATGGGAAGCTTTTCGATTTTCGTCTGGATATTCTTATCCCTGCGAGCACCGTCATCGATGAAATTACATCGGTAGACGAATGGATGGCATCAGCAACAAGGGCTACCGATCCAGACAAAAACGAGAGGAAGGCTTTAATTCCTACGAGAAGCAGGTTTACCCCAACAGAATAAACCCCTATTTTTTCACCTTGATCCATAACACACGAATTTATAAGGTTTGAAGATTTCTGCCAAGAACCCGACCAAGCCAACCAGAAGATTCTTCAAGAAATTAATAAGGAGATTCTGGTGTGAATAGACAAACACTTCTCAACTATCAATTCAATGTCATTAACTTAAGAACCGTTCCTTTAAGGTCCCCCTTTAAAAAAGGGGGATTTAGGGGGATTTTCAAACTCTTCAAAGAAATCCCCCCCGCGCCCCTGTAGAAAAGGAGGGAGATTTTGTGATTAAGTTAATGACATTGACTACCAATTATGATTCACTTTCGGAGGGACGATCATCAGTTGCTCTATTGTTTGATTTGAAAATAATTTCCGGTCCAAGCAATACAGCCAACCAACGTGTATCATCACTGCTGTCCAGAGCCATCTTTGCGGTAATTGTTAAAGGTACGGACAACAACATGCCGACCGGGCCGAGGACCCACCCCCAGAATAGAAGAGAAAGAAAAACAACCAGAGTTGAAAGACCAAGACCACGGCCCATAAAACGCGGCTCGATAACGCTGCCCATCAATAGATTTATCACTACATACCCGGCTGCGGCTACGCCAGCCCTAACAAAACCTAGCTGGATAATTGCGAGAAGTACTGCCGGCACTGCCGAGATAATGGAACCGATATTTGGAATATAGTTCAATGCAAAGGCCAAAAGACCCCAAAGCAATGGATAATCAACACCGATGACGATGAGCCAGATGGCAACTATGATACCAGTCGCAAGACTGACCAGTGTCTTGATAGCCATATAGTGCTTAACATTGCTGATAAAATTATCGAAACGAACCAGCGAGGTCTCGGGCCCCCCCAATACTGTGCGCAACTTTGCAGGAAAGCTTGAGGCTTCTAGCAGGATAAAAATCACAGTCATCAGAATTAGAAAACCGTTTGCAAGCACGTTGCCCAGGCCGTTAAGCAAAGTGGCAACAAGTTTCATGGCTGCCCCCGGGTCAAATATTTCCGTCACTGCAAGGCCGGAAATATCGACACCAAGCTTCTCAAGCCAGCTCATTACTAAAGTGGTTTGTTGTTTAAGTTTTGCCTCATAGACTGGAAGGTCTCTCGAAAAATCCTGTACCGAAGATCCAACCAGACCTGCCATCAATAATCCAATAAAGAGAACTCCAAGGATTACGACTAGGAGGGCAAGCCATGTAGACAAGCCTTTACGCTGCAACCAAAACAACGGTGATGCACTGATGATAGCGATGAATGCAGCCAAGAGGAACGGGACAAGAATGACTTGAGCTGCACTCATGCCTGCTACCACAATGACAAAGGCTGCAATGGTTAGCAGAATTTGAGACCCTTTTGCTTTGTGATTAATTACATTCATGAACTATACCCCATTGAATCTTGAAGACCCGTGTTCACTCCAGGACATGGATATTCTTTTTCTTACACATTTCCTTAAGCACCTTTGGCCATACAGTAACACTTACTTCTCCTATGTGGGCCTTATTGAGCAGAAGCATCTGGGTTCGGGACTGCCCAATGCCGCCACCAATACTGAGCGGGAT
>DAOUTV010000121.1 GCA_030668505.1 Desulfobacterales bacterium
AGAGGAGCGGGTATCAGGCTGCCATGATCTGTTTGTCTTCCTTTTCTTTTTCCTTATGCTCATGCTTCAGATCACCATCTACTGTACCCCGAACCCGTTCTCTCTCTTCGGCAAAATCAAAACCTGTCCAAATCCCGATTGAGCCTAGGATGGAGTCCTGTGGGTGAAACTGGCGAAAGATCTTAAAGTAATAGGCAGCCTCTCTGCTGTTGATGGTGGCCTTGGGATTTTCGGCCTTGATTCGCTCAAACTCCTCATGGCTCATCTCTTTCTCAGCCACTCTTTCTCCAAGGCTCTCGCATCCTGCCCCCTGGGTATACTGAACCTTATAACGCCAGAGGATCTCATCGGGAAGATAATCCGTATCCTCAAAGGCCTTGCGTAGAATCCATTTCTCGATCTTGGCCCCCTCATGGTCACTGATTTTCAGCTCTGGTGGGATCTTCATCGAGAGATCCACCATAGCCTCATCCAAAAAAGGGACTCTCAATTCGAGGCTAAAGAACATACCCATTCGGTCAGCCCTCTGCAGGTTGATATTGTGCAGGTTGCCAATGCACCGCCTGGCTTCCATGTTGAGTTTATCAAAGGGAAAATGCTTCATGTAGTGGTAGCCGGTAAAGAGCTCATCCGCGCCTTCGCCGGTGAGCACTACCGTCACGTAATCGGCAGCCAGCTTGCACGTGAAGTAGCACGGGATAGCACAGCGCACCAGGGAAGGATCATAGCTCTCTAACTTCTTAATAACGATGGGCAGCGCCTCGTAATACTCATCCTCTGTAAAGAGCAGTTCGTGGTGTGTGGAGCCTATATGCTTGGCGGCAATGCGACCCGCCTTTATGTCATCGCTCACATCTCCGTTTTCATCTTCCATGCCCACCACAAAGGTGTGGAGATGGGTGATCTCTTCTGCCGCTATGGCTGCAACCAGGCTGCTGTCCAGCCCGCCGCTACAGAAGGAACCTACCGGGATCTCATGGTCGGCCAATAATCTTTTCTTGACCGCCTTGATGAATGTTTTCCGAATCAGATGACAGGTCTCCTCGATATCAGTGTGAAGATGGTCTTCGATCTCCGGGATCTGATAATACTGCACAAAGCCTTTCTCCTGGGTGTAATAGTGTCCGGCAGGGAACTCGTGGACTTCATTGACACCGGCAAGGGTCATGGCGCCCAGTTCGGAACTGAAATAAAGATTGTCATTGTGATGGCCATAATAGAGCGGCTTGATACCGATGGGGTCCCTTGCCAGCATGAAATCATCACCGTCAAACAGGGCAAAGGCGAACATGCCATCCAGCTCCTTGACGCACTCAGGGCCCTTTTCCTGATAGAGATGAAGGATCACCTCTGAGTCTGATTTGGTCTTAAACCGGTATGTGGGACTAAGGCGTGTTCTGAGCTTGCGAAAATTGTATATCTCGCCGTTGCATATAATTCCCTGACTCCCACCGTTGGCCAGAATGGGCTGATGACCGCTGGCCACATCCACAATAGACAGCCGTGTATGCCCTAAAACCATATCTCTGTATTGGTGGAGGCCCCTGTCATTTGGGCCACGATGCGGGAGGGCGTCCAGCATGCGGTTAATAGTAGTTTCGTCTCTTACGCCAAAGCATCCTGCTAAACCACACATAAATAACTCCTTGTTAGAATTAGGTTTTAGTTAACGAAGGTTTTTCTGAGGTTGGCTGTGGTCTGGGGAACCTTCTATCTCTGGGATCATTGAATTAACATAATACCAACTCAAAATATTCGAGTTGCAACATTAATACGGTCAAATCAGGATGTCAAGTGCTTTGAAAAATTCTCCGGTTTTTTTAGAATCCTTAGCCGCAGACAGCGGAACTGCTTGGCTGCGCAAGTCCGCGTGAGTCTGCGGCTAATTCATTTTCCTTCTGCCGCTACATTATGGGCAGGTATTTTTCGATCTCATACTGGCTTACATGTGTACGGTAGCAATCCCACTCGATCTTTTTATTTTCAATGAACTTGTTAAAGATGTGATCACCCAAGGTCTCGCGTACCAACTCACTCTTTTCCACCTCCTGTATCGCTTCAAAAAGGCTTCCTGGTAGCGAGTCAATGCCCGCACGCTCTCGCGCAGCCTCATCCATTTCGTAGATGTCCTCTTCCACCGGGTCCGGCGGCAGATAGTTCTCTTCGATTCCCTTTAGCCCGGCTGCCAGCATCACGGCAAATGCCAGATACGGATTGCAGACCGGATCCGGTGAGCGGAACTCCATGCGTGTAGCCTTCTCCTTGCCCGGTTTGTACATGGGCACACGAACCAGGGCAGAGCGGTTGCGCCGGGCCCATGAAACGTAAACAGGCGCCTCATACCCGGGTACCAGCCGTTTGTAGGAGTTGACCCACTGATTAGAGATAGCCGTAATCTCCCGAGCATGTCGCATGATGCCTGCAATGTAGGATTTACCGATCGCAGAAAGATTATTCTGGTCGTTGGCATCGAAAAACGTGTTGTCTTCCCCTCTGAAGAGCGACTGGTGGGTGTGCATGCCACTGCCGTTTTCACCAAAGATCGGCTTGGGCATGAAGGTGGCATAATACCCTTGCTGCCTGGCGATCTCCTTGACTACAATCTTTAGAGTCATGGTCTTGTCAGCCATTTTCAAACCTTCGTCATAACGCATGTCAATCTCATGCTGGCTGGGAGCAACCTCATGGTGGCTATATTCTATCTGAATCCCCATATCCTGAAGGGCAAAGATCGTCTCTCTTCTCAAGTCACTTCCCATATCTAGAGGCCGGGTGTCAAAGTACCCTCCCTTATCAATGGTCTTGGGGGCTTCATTACTTTCAAAGTAGAAATACTCAAGCTCCGGCCCCACGTAATAGGTGTATCCTTTGTCTGTCGCCTTTTTCAAAACCCGCTTCAACACATACCGGGGATCACCCTCATAAGGGGTGCCGTCAGGCTGTAGGATATCACAAAACATCCTGGCCACAGGCTTGTCTCCCGCCCTCCATGGCAAGAACTGAAACGTGGTGGGGTCCGGCTTGGCGATCATGTCGCTTTCTTCAATGCGGGCAAACCCTGCGATGGATGAGCCGTCAAACCCCATCCCCTCGGTTACGCCTTCCTCAAGCTCGGACGGGGTGACTGCAAAACTCTTCAATATCCCCAAAACATCTGTAAACCAGAACTGGATGAAGCTGACTTCCGCCTCCTTGACAACGTTCAAAACATCTTGCTCGGTTTGGCAAATCATTTCTGTTCCTCCTTTTAGTTGTATTTCTTGCATGCAATCTTTTTCTTTTGTATAGAGCAAATCTTAGGCCAAGACTATATTTCAAATGAAACTAATAAGTTACAAAAAACTGCCGGCATTAGGAGCCATCATTGGCAACATTTTTGTAGTTTTATCTATCAAGTAACCACATTTTGGTGCTTCGCGTTATCCCTCACAGGCATTTTTTGCATTGGGCCTGCAATCTGCAAATCCGGATAGGCGCTGCCAATGTGCTCACCTGCAAAAATGTTTGTGAAATGCTAAACTCTTTTACTTTAATCTGCAACCTATGGCATAGTATGTGCGCTTACGAACAATAAAATAAAAGAATAAAATCTAAAGTGATCGGTTCCAGGTTCAGGGTTCAAGGTTCAAAGGTTATAGTTTACTTTACAAGGGTTCAGGGTTCACGGTTCAGGGTTGACAACCTTTGAACCTATGAACTTTGAACGGTGAACTTTCTTTGTTGACACGTCATCCTTCCGCTTTCGCGAGAGGGACATAGCTTCAGCGGAGTCCCTTTGCTAACAGCCAGTTAGGCCTGCCCTGGCGCGACATCCCAAGATGATTTTGGTGCCCATGTAGTCCCGGTCTGGGCCAGGGGTTCTTCAACCGGGAACCGTGAACGTTGAACCGCTCAACCCAGGTAAAAATGTATAGAATAACAATCATTGAAGACATCGGCAGGATCTTAACTGATTCGTGCTGCCCTGAAGATACGCTGCAAAAGATTGTTGAACTGGTCGCGGGCAAATTCAATACTGACGTATGCTCAATATATCTCTTTGATACGGGAAAGAATAACCTTGTTTTGAAAGCCACGGTTGGCTTGAGCAAGGAGTCGGTAGACAAGATCTCCATGAGTATTCACGAAGGCCTTACAGGGCTTGTGTTGGAAAAAATGGAGCCGGTTTTTGTGGTGGATCCCTCACATCACCCAAGATACAAGTTTTTTGAGGGAAGTGGGGAGGAGATCTATAAAACCTTTCTGGGAGTGCCCCTTGTTTATCACCAGGCCATGCTAGGAGTGTTGGTCGTTCAAACGCTGAGGGAAACAGGTATTTCTGAATCCGACATAAATGTCTTTTCAACCATAGCCTCGCAGATTTCTGCCACAGCGGCGTACAGCGGTCTTCTTGAAGACATAGAAAAGAAAAAGGATGAGACCCGGGATTTAAGGAAAAGACTGACAAAGGCGCCGAGCTCAAGGATTCATAAAAAGGAGAAAAAGAAACGTTTGCTAAAAGGATTGCCTGTATCTGCCGGTTTTGCCGAAGGGTATGCTCATTATTTAGGAGAAAGCATAGGGTTTGACGAAATCGATCCGGAAGAAACCAGCGACCTTGAGGGCGAGCTCAGGAGGCTGGAAAACGCTTTTAAGCGGTCTCAGGAGGAAATAGCTCTGGTCAGCAACAGCGTTAAGGATCTTTCTGGTGGAGATCAGGCGATCCTGGAAGCACACCACATGGCGCTCCACGACAGGGCTTTCAGGAATAAGATAATAGCCCACATCAGAGACGGATGTAGTGCGGAATACGCGTTGAAGATGGCTGTATTGGACTACCTTAAGTTGTTTTCCAGGATGGATGATCCTTACTTGAGCGAAAGAGGCTCCGATATAGAAGACATAGGCAAGAGGGTGTTGCGAAACCTCCTTGGCATTGGCGGCTCACCAGCGAAAAAATTCAAAAAAGAGACCATCATTGTGGCCTCAGACATTTCTCCCACTGAGCTTGTTGGCTTGAGGCAAGAAAATCTCAAAGCGATTGTGCTTTCAAAAGGCGGCGAAACATCTCATGCAGCAATTCTTGCCAGGTCATTTGAAATACCGATGGTAATCGGCGCCAAAGAGATAGTTGAAAGCGTGAAAGAAGATGATTTCTTGATTGTGGATGGAACCTCCGGCTTCGTTTTCCCTGAACCATCAAATGAGATCATTGACGAATATCACCGTCTGAAGGCTGAAAAAGCAAAACATGATCACGGGTTGAGTGCCTTAAGAACTCTCCCGGCCATGACAAAAGATGGCCATCAAATAATGCTTGGTGCAAACATTGGCCTTTTGTCCGATCTTGAACTGGTTGAAAAATACGGAGCCGGGCACATCGGCCTCTACAGGACGGAGTTCCCCTTCCTTGCCAGAGATCAATTTCCCTCCGAAGACGAACAGTTCAGCCTGTATAAAAAGATCGTGGAAGGTGCCCAGGGAAGAGAGGTAACCATCCGTACCCTTGACGTGGGCGGCGACAAATTCTTATCGTATCTTGATTATCCGAAAGAGCAAAATCCATATCTCGGCTGGAGGTCCATCAGGGTCTGTCTTGAACTGAATGACATCTTCAGGAATCAGATAAGGGCCATATTGAGGGCATCTGCTTTTGGGGAGATGAAATTAATGTTTCCCATGATTACTTCAGTTGACGAAGTTCGAAAGATTACGCTCCTTCTCGATGAAGAAAAACACTCTTTGAAAAAGGAAAACATCCCTTTTGACGAAGAGATGAGAATCGGCATCCTAATTGAGGTTCCGGGAGCCGTGAAAATTCTGGACAGATTGCTCCGCTATGTTGATTGTGTGAGTATAGGCACCAATGATCTCATCCAGTACACTCTGGCAGTTGATCGAAACAACCCCAAGGTGGCATCGCTTTATAATCCCTTGCATCCTGCGGTGATCTCTACAATCCTTGAAGTGGTATTGATTTGCAAGAAAAACAACAAAAGTGTCAGTATATGCGGCGAAGCAGCATCAAATCCAAAATGCGCGTATCTTTTTCTTGCCATGGAGACAGATCAATTGAGCATGAATGCGGC
>DAOUTV010000284.1 GCA_030668505.1 Desulfobacterales bacterium
ATAATAACGGACTTAAACCATCCGGTGGGATCCAGCCCTATAACATGAGCAGCCAAAACCGGCCGGTTGATCGTTTGTTTGAAATGGAGAAGTTCCTCGAGCCTTTCCTGGGTGGCTAACAATTCCCGGTATCGGCTATTCGCCATCTTGAGCTCATGAATTTCATTTTTTAGCTGCGTGTTTTCGTGATGAACGTCTACCAAACGGAAATAGTTTAACCACAATTCCTCCGTGCTTTTTGTAGTTTGTTTGATTAGCTTTTGAAAGGGGGCGGTAATTTCTATGACAACCTGTTCAGCAGGGTTCCATGTGGGTCCCAGGTCAGAATTGGACGAAAGCAAGAACAAAACAGAGCCAATAATAAAAACCCATAGCCAGATTGTGCTAAAGCCTGTTACACCTTTCAATGCTTGCCCTTAGCTCCGCTTTAGTTTGCAATTGTGGCGCGCCCTTGCAGACAAGAGTCCAATGCGTGCAGGTTGTAGGTTTGATATCCGTGGTTCAAAAAAAAACACTGGATCCTGTGACTACTACTTGACCGAAACCTGTTTCAGGATTGACATATTGTCTAAGATCATTCCAGAACCAAGGACTACCGTGGAAAGAGGGTCTTCAGTGATGGTTATGGGAAGCTTTGTTTCCTCTCTTAGCAGGATATCCAAATTCTTGAGTAATGCGCCTCCTCCGGTCAGCACGATTCCCTTGTCCACAATATCAGATGCCAGTTCCGGAGGTGTTTGTTCAAGGGCAATGCGTACGGTCTCAATAATAGTCTCCACCTGCTCTGAAATGGCTTTCCTTATCTCATCTGAGTCTATAGTCAAAATCTTGGGAATTCCGGTCACCAGGTCTCGACCCCTGACTTCAATTGTATCAATCTGATCACTGGGAAAGGCGTTACCAATAGTTGTCTTTATGATCTCCGATGTCCTGATGCCTATTAACAGGTTGTATTTTCTTTTGATGTGTTGAAGGATGGCTTCATCCATTTTATCACCGCCAACCCTGACTGACTTGCTATAGACGATTCCTGCAAGTGAAATGACCGCAACTTCCGTGGTGCCGCCACCAATGTCAACCACCATGTTGGCCGTCGGTTCAGTAATGGGGAGTCCCGCACCTATGGCAGCCGCCATAGGCTCCTCGATAAGGAACACTTCCCTGGCTCCAGCGGACTCTGCAGATTCGCGAACAGCCCTTTTTTCAACCTGAGTAATCCCGCTAGGCACACAGATAACGATACGGGGCCTTATGAGCGACCTTCTATGATGGACTATTCTTATGAAATGACGAAGCATTGCTTCAGTGGTCTCAAAATCCGCGATCACGCCGTCTTTCATTGGGCGAATAGCCGTAATGTCACCCGGGGTCCGCCCAAGCATCATTTTGGCTTCGTGGCCCACTGCCAAAACCTTATTGACTCCCCTGCTATCTTTCCTGACAGCCACAACAGACGGCTCACTCAACACAATCCCTTTGCCTTTCATATAAACTAGGGTGTTAGCTGTCCCTAGATCAATGGCTAAATCATTAGAGAATAAGCCAAATATGGGGTCCAGAAGCATTATTCCCTCCTTTCGGCGAAATTTTTATTTCCCAGCTTATATTTAACTATACATTAATTATACCATATTATTTGAATTATCAATTATAAAATAAACAAAATGAATTTTTCTTGACAAAAAATGCAATCCATGTTTTTATAAAAAATTGTTGTAATTCACACAGAAGGATCCAACACTACTATGAAAAGAACTTATCAGCCCAGCAATATCAAAAGGGCAAGAACACACGGCTTCAGGGCAAGAATGCGTACAAAGGGTGGCATAAATGTCTTGAAACGAAGAAGATCAAAGGGACGGAAACGAATAGCCGTATAGATACACCCTTTAATTCCAACCAGGTTACATTAGCCTAATGGGGTCTTTTTCGTTTCCAAAAAGCATAAAAATATTGAATCGAGCTGACTATGTCAATGCAAATAGATCAGGGAGACGCATTCATTCAAGACACTTTACTGTCATTCTCAGACAGAACGGGCTCGGCATTACGAGAGTGGGGGTCATTGTAAGTAAGAAGACAGGAACCGCGGTCAAGAGGACTAGGGTCAAGCGCCTTATCAGAGACCTTTTCAGGCTTACTAAGTCCCGTTTCCCCCAAGGATATGATATCGTCATTGCAGCAAAAAAGGGTGCCAGCTATTTGGATCTCCGGAAAACCAAAGAGGAAATCGGGGAAATTATTTTTGACAAAAAGCCCTTTATATAAGCTCAGATATGTACCTATAGCCTTAATAGTTATATATCAACGATTAATTTCATCTCTCTGGCCTCCTTCCTGTCGTTTTTATCCTACGTGCTCAAACTATGCCCGCCATGCTATCAACAAATATGGGATTTTGAAAGGGGGAGGTCTGGCGTTGATCAGAATCTCCAAATGTCACCCTTTTCATCCAGGGGGATATGATCCCCTTGTATGAAGGATTGTGGCCCGCGTGATTATCATTATTCCTGTGGCGCCAACACCCGCTAATTTTGTATTTAAACTGACGTATGTCAAAAAACATACAATTAGGATTCTGAGGGATCCTAAAACAAGGTAGTTCAGATGGAAAAAAGAACGATACTGGCCTTCGCTTTGTCCTTTCTGGTGCTTATTCTATGGTCATTCCTTTTCAACCCGAGCAAAGACCAGGTTTCAGAAAAAGGAGAAACCCCTGAAACAGTTGCACCGAAGACTGTGTCGCAGTCTCCGGAAACTGCGAGCGCACCGCATGCTGCGATTTCCAAAGCACCAGAGAAAACAAAAATCGGGTTGACCCCAGAGACTGATGAAAAAGAGGTTGTGGTCGACACACCCTTATACAGGGCTGTCTTTACCAATGCGGGCCCCACCATTAAAAGCTTTAAACTGAAAGAATACCGTGAGTCCGTAGAGCCTGATTCACCCTTGATTGAACTTATCAATCTTCAGCAAGATAAGGCCGATTTTTTGATAATAAGCTTTGATGGGG
>DAOUTV010000296.1 GCA_030668505.1 Desulfobacterales bacterium
AAATTGCTGCCAAGTTGGCGGTGGGTTATACCCTGGATGAGCTTCCGAACGACATAACCGGGGAAACTTTAGCCTCCTTTGAACCGACTATTGACTACTGCGTGGTCAAGATTCCACGGTGGACATTTGAGAAATTTCCCGACACCCCAGACTATCTGACGACATCCATGAAATCCGTAGGCGAGACCATGGCAATTGGCCGAACATTTAAGGAATCCCTACAAAAGGGCTTACGTTCTTTGGAGATCGGACGATTTGGTCTGGGGGCAGACGGCAAAGGGCAATTGGAACAAGATGAGATCATCTCTTCACCCGAAAAAATAAGAGAAAAGCTCGTTAACCCCAATTCCGAGCGCCTATTCTATATCCATTACGGCATGAAGGCAGGGATGGATGTGGGGACCATCCACAGGCTTACCGGAATAGATCCTTGGTTTCTGCACCAGATAGCCCGGATCGTCGAGGTTGAAGAGGAGATCTTGAAGGCGGTCAATCCCTTGCCAATAGATCTCATGATCAAAAGCAAGAGAGCCGGTTTTTCGGATATGCAGTTGGCCCATCTTCTTAAGACAGGAGAAAATGACATCCGTACCCTTAGGAAGCAGCTTGGCATAGAACCGGTTTACAAACTGGTTGATACCTGCGCTGCCGAGTTTGAGGCCCGCACACCCTATTATTATTCCACCTACGAACAGGAAAACGAGGCCCGTATTTCCACCAGATCCAAGGTCATCATACTGGGTGGAGGACCAAATCGTATCGGACAAGGGATTGAATTTGATTACTGTTGCGTACAGGCATCCTTTGCCCTGCGGGAAGAAGGTGTTGAGAGCATCATGGTCAACAGCAACCCGGAGACAGTAAGCACTGACTATGACACCTCAGATAAGCTCTACTTTGAACCCCTCACAAAAGAAGACGTGCTGAATATTGTGGAGGCCGAAAACCCATCAGGGGTCATTGTCCAGTTTGGGGGTCAAACACCACTCAATCTTTCGTCTGCCCTTGCTGAGGCAGGGATACACATACTAGGCACTCCACACCAAAGCATTGCCTTGGCCGAAGACCGGGAGCTTTTCAAGGAAGTTTTAAAAAAGCTGGAGTTGAGACAACCAAATAATGGAACGGCCATGAGTGTAACTGAAGCTGCAACCGTAGCAGAGACTATCGGTTATCCAGTAATGGTGCGGCCTTCCTACGTTCTTGGGGGACGGGCCATGCGGACCGTCTATGATCGGCCATCTTTGGAGTCTTTTACCCGTAAAGCCATGCTGGCCTCTCCAGACCACCCTATCCTTATTGACAAATTCCTCGAAGATGCTATCGAGATCGACGTGGATGCCATCTCCGACGGGCAGACCACGATCATCGGTGGGATCATGGAACACATCGAGGAGGCAGGCATTCATTCCGGCGACAGCGCTTGTGTGCTTCCGCCGCAAGGCTTGCCGCCCTTCCTTTTGGAACAGGTCAAGGAGCAAACCCGTGCCCTGGCGAAGGCATTGAGCGTGGTCGGCTTAATGAATATTCAATTTGCCATCAAGGACGAGGAGATCTTTGTGCTTGAGGTGAATCCCAGGGCCTCACGAACCATTCCCTTTGTAAGTAAAGCCACTGGTGTCCCGCTTGCAAAGCTGGCCACCAAGGTTATGCTGGGACACACTTTAAAAGAGTTGGGACTTACCAGCGAAGTGGAACTCAATCAAATTTCGGTCAAGGAAGCAGTATTCCCATTTAATCGCTTTCCAGGTGCGGATGTTCTATTGGGCCCTGAAATGAAATCGACCGGAGAGGTGATGGGCATAGATTCCGACTTCGGCAAGGCCTTTGCAAAGTCTCAACTGGCGGCCGGACAGCACCTGCCCACTCAAGGGACCGTGTTTGTCAGTGTAAAGGATGCAGACAAGGACGGGCTCTATCCCGTAGTGCATCAATTGTATGAAATGGGCTTTGATTTTCTGGCCACCCGAGGCACCTCCCGTCACTTGGAAAATGCCGGCATTCCAAACCGGGTGGCAAAAAAGATTGCCGAAGGCCGCCCAAATGTGATTGATTACATCAAGAACAGTGATATCCAGTTGGTTGTCAACACACCTTCTGGAAAAGAAAGTGCAGGGGGTTCCCGAAGAATGCGTCGCACAGCACTAAGGTATGATCTACCCTATGCGACCACCCTGGCGGGGGCCTGCGCAATGGCCTCAGGAATCGAAGCCCTAAAAAAAAGCAAGTTGACCGTTCGATCCCTTCAGGAATTCCATAAAGGGCATTAGCAATGTTCATATGTCAGTAGTTAATCAATGTCATTAACTTAATAGTCCAATCTCCCCCCTTTGCCAAAGGGGGGCCGGGGGGATTTTATCCAACTTCTCGAAATCCCCCTAAATCCCCCTTTTTTAAAGGGGGACTTTCAATGGCCATATCCCTTAAGTTAATGATATTGAGTAGTCAGTAGTTAAAACCAGTGACCGGTGACAAATGACAAATAACTATGGACCAAAAGAGGCTTGTGGTGTCTTTGGAGTATTCGGACACGAGGATGCTGCAAAGTTGACATATTTTGGGCTGTATGCCCTCCAGCACCGGGGACAGGAAAGCGCCGGTATCGTAACCTCTACAGGCACGTCGATCCATGAACACAAGGGGATGGGGCTCGTGCCTGAGGTCTTCAACGAGGC
>DAOUTV010000140.1 GCA_030668505.1 Desulfobacterales bacterium
AGCGTGGTGGCTGCTTTTGAAAACATCCTGGGCAAGCCCCTGATTACCTCTGAGCACCACAATGTCACAGGTGCAGTGGGTGCGGCATTGGCGGCCAGGGACCGCAGACCCGCCTCCACCCGTTTTGCAGGGTTTTACCTAAAAGATCGCCCGTATGAAGTGAAAACCTTTGAATGTCAAAAATGCCCGAATCTTTGCCGGGTTCATCAGATCTATATAGAGGGCAAGCTCTGCTCATATTATGGCAGCCTATGCGGCCGGTATGAAAAGGTGTCTGATCGTGCCCTGTACAGCCACCTGCCGGACCTGTTCGCTGAGCGCGATACTCACCTCATGGAAGGCTTTGATGAGGAAAACGGAGTCGGCAAGGGTTCAGGCCCGGTCATAGGTATTCCCAGGGCCCTAACCATCTATGATTATTTTCCTTTCTGGCGTGCCTTTTTCAAGACCTTGGGTCATCCTGTGGTGCTTTCAGACAGGACGAACAAGCGCTTGGTTCAGGAAGGATTTTCCTATGTTCCATCTGAAACCTGCTATCCTGTTAAGACCGTATATGGCCATATATGTGATCTCATGTCAAAAGGTGCGGAAAGGGTGTTGCTGGCATGCGAAATGGACCACAGGCAACCCGGTGACAAGGGGCTCCGCAGCTTCAATTGCCCGTATATCCAGTCCATGCCGTATATGGTACAGGCAACAATGGGTTCTATGGTGAGATTACTTGCACCTATTGTGCAGCGAAGCCTTCCCAGGCAAGAGACTGATCGTGCACTCATGTCACTTGGAAGGTCCCTTGGGCATCGTTCAAAAAGTATTAGGCAAGCCTCTGCGGCAGCCCATGGTGCCCAAGATCGCTTTGACCGTTGGCGCCGAAAGCGCGGAAAAGAGATTCTTGCTTCCATGGACTCCGACCAGCGGGCCATAGTCTTGCTGGGCAAGTGTCACAATATCTATGACGAGGGCTTGAACCTGCATCTTGCCAGGAAGCTAAGGCGCACCGGGCATCTGACCATACCTTACGACATGCTTCCACTAGATGACGTGCAACTGCCTGCGCACTATGACAACGTGGTCTGGAAGAATACCCGTGATCTTATGAAGGCCCTCTTGCTGATAAGGGGAAATGATCGCCTCTTTCCGGTGGTGCTGACAAACTTTGGGTGCGGGCCGGATTCTTTTTTTATGAAATACATGGAGGCCGAGATTGGTGGTAAGCCACACCTGATCCTGGAAGTGGACGACCACACAGGTGACGCAGGGATGGTCACACGAATCGAGGCATTTCTGGATACCCTTAGTGTACCACCCAGGCAGCCACAGCCATCACCCTGTCCGCTCAATCTGGTGATCAAGGGAAAGCCAAGGCATCTGGACCCTTTGTCTCCGAACCCGACCGTGATGCGGCGACTAGAAGATCGGGTTATCTATTTTCCATACGTATCCCGTGCCTTTTCTTCTGTTGTCCCGGCTGCCCTAGAGGCCGTGGGCCTGGAGGCAAGGGTGCTACCAAGGCCGGATGATGAGACTGAATATCTTGGCCGGCAGGTTACTTCCAGCCGCGAGTGTCATCCTTTTATAGTTACCTGTGGTGAATTTGTGAAGATGACCCGCCAGCCGGGGTTTGATCCGGACCGAAGCGCGGTTTTGATGCAAAACTACGATGGGGCATGCAGGTTTTCTCAATATGGTATCGGACATGCTGATCTTTTCAGGCGTATGGGGCTGCCCCAGATCCCAGTCATTGCCCCCCTTACCTCTACCCGCTTTGATGAGTTTTCCGGACTCTTTGGCATGCGCTTTACCAAGGCGCTGTGGCAAGGATGGCTGGCCTCAGAGGTTCTGGAAAGGCTCCGGCTTCATGTCCGTCCTTACGAGATAAAGCCTGGAGAGGCTGATATGGTATATGAAGCTGGGATCCGGGATATAACCAGGGCCGTGGCGCAGCCTGACGGGAGAAGATGGGGGCACAGCCCGGTGCTTGTAGCCCTTAAGCGGGCTTTGAAGGCTTTAGGGGGTGTTCCTGTTGACCGTTCAGAGAAGCGTCCCACCATAGGCATCGTGGGAGAATTCTACACGGTCTTAAGCACCTGGGCCAACCATGACCTTATTCGAACCCTTGAAAGCCTTGGTGCTGAGGTAAAGATACACGGGCTTACAGTATTGAATTGCTACTCGCTCTTTTCCGAACACTACTATGTCAGAAACCGACTAAAAGATAGAAAGCCGATCTCCGCTCTCTACTACCTGGCGCGCAACAAGTGGATAAAGTCTTGGACAAACCGCATGGAAGGGTGTTTGGATAAGGAGCTTCGGCCATTTGGCATCCTTGATGTTCCCACTATACAGAGGGAGTGCAAAGACTTTATTAATTATGATATCGACCCAATCCTGGCTACCTTTACTACCCGTGTTCGGCGCTTTGCCGCTGAGGGTATCTGCGGCATCTGCAACCTGTTTGTGCTTAACTGCATGCTCGGCAATGTCACGGTGCCGATCTTTAAAAATGCCTTGAAAGATTGCAACGGCTTTCCCATACTGACGGCTGTATATGACGGCCAGAAGCAAACAAACATGCTCACACGCATAGAGGCCTTCATGCATCAGGCCAGGCTATACCAGGAACGATTCAGGGAGAGAGTTTAAAATTGACGATTGACGATTGATTATTGGGAATTGTATAAAAAATGAACAATCGACAATCCTGATGCATTCGTAAAGAGTCGAAAAACACCTCTTTCTGTCATTCCGGCGAAAGCCGGAATCCAGTTTATTCAGATAGTTACAAAGGCTCTGGACTCCGGTTTTCACCGGAGTGACGACTTTTTACGAGATTATCAATATTGATGCATTCGTAAAGAGTCTATAAAACGCTCAATGATGTTCACAAAACACTTTTTACGAGTTTGTCAACCTTAAACCGACAACATGAAGTTGAATCGAAAGGTGATCATTCCGAACGAACTCGGGCTACATGCCCGTGCCGCAGCCAAGATTGCCCGATTGGCCGAGGAAGCCCGTTCTAAGGTCTATATTGTAAAGGACGACCAAGAGGTGGACGCAACGGACATCCTTGACCTTATGGCTCTTTATTGTCCCAGTGGCACAGAGGTATTGATCAAAATAACCGTTCCTGGTGACGCAAAGGTATTGAACCGCATTGCTCGACTGATTGAAACCGGTTTTGGAGAATTATAGGGATGTCTGATACCACAGACAGACACGTAGAAAAGCCCGCACTCAACCTGACGCTTCAGGGCATCGCCGGATCCCCTGGTATTGCCATTGGCAAGGCTTATCTGGTGGAGCGGGAAGATGGTGGTGTTGTAGAAAAACGGTTTGTTGAGCAAAAAAATATCCCTTCCGAAGTGAGGCGCTTCAAGGAGGCAGTGAAGAAGGCCCAGAAACAGCTTCAAGATGTCATTGATGAAGTTCCAGCGGAATTCCGGGATCACATCTATATCCTCGACGCCCATATGATGCTCTTGAAGGACAGGAAGATCTATAACGGGACCATTGACTACATTAAGCAAGAAAAGGTGAATGCAGAATGGGCCTCAAAGATGGTTGTGGATGAGGTTAAGGCTATTTTTATGAAGATGCCGAATCCCTACTTTCGAGATAGAGGCTCGGATATTGCGCATATCTACAAGCTCATCCTGGACAACTTGCTTGGCACCGAACCTTCCAACATCTCCGGTATCGACAAACGCGTTATTACCATATCGCACGACCTGTCTCCTGCAGAAACAACTCAGATGCCATTGGAGAAAGTAAAGGCCTTTTTGACAGATCTGGGCAGCCAAACATCGCATACCGGGATCATCGCCAGATCCCTTGAAATCCCAGCCGTTCTGGGATTGGGAAATGCTACAAAGCTCATTAAGACCGATGACTTCATCATTGTGGACGGAAGCGCCGGTGTTGTAATCCTTGATCCGGACGACGAAACCCTCACCCGTTATCAAGAACGCAAGGACCGGTTTGACCGCTACCAGGCGATGATTACCCGGTCCAGTCATCTGCCGGCAGAAACTACGGATAGGTTCCTTTTGACGGTCATGGCCAATATTGGAGTGTTGGAAGACGTGGTCTCGGTTATTGACCATGGTGGAGATGGTATCGGTTTGTATCGTACCGAGTTTCTTTACCTGAATCGACCAACCCCCCCCTCGGAGCAGGAGCTTTTTGATAATTACAGGGATGTGGCTGAAATCATGGCCCCGCGCCCAGTTACCATACGCACACTGGACATTGGCGGGGACAAGTTTGCAAGCGGCCTGCAGTTGGCAGAAGAGATGAATCCCGCCTTAGGGCTTCGGGCCATCAGGTTCAGCCTCCAGTCACCGGAGATCTTTGAGACCCAACTCCGTGCCATCTTAAGGGCCGCCAACCTGGGGAATGTCCGCATTTTGTTTCCTATGATTTCCGAGGTAGACGAGATCATTCAGGCCAAACAGATGCTGAACCAGGCGGCAGAGTCACTGGAGAAAGCCGGGATACCCTATGGGGCAAACGTTAAAGTTGGTGCCATGATCGAGGTCCCCTCGGCTGTGATTATGGCCGATATCCTGGCCAAGGAGGTCGATTTCTTCAGTATCGGTACAAACGATTTGATCCAGTACTCTCTGGCCATAGATCGGGTCAACAAGCAGGTGTCCCATCTTTATCAGCCGCTTCATCCCGCAGTATTGCGCATGGTCCGGCGTGTTGTAGAGGCCGCCAGGGAAGCCGGCATCCAGGTTTATATGTGTGGCGAGATGGCGGGAGACCCCGGCAATCTACCTGTGCTTCTAGGCATGGAGCTCGATGCCATTAGCATGAACCCGATATCGATTCCTGCAATAAAGATGTTGGTACGGTTAGTATCTCTGAAGGAATCAAAGCTCTTGTTGGAGGAGGCACTTAAGAAGCCGACTGCCACAGAAGTGATAAAGCTTATGCAGGACACCTACGGGCCCTCATTTCCGAAGGCTCCCTTTTCCCAGCATAGCCGGGATTAGTATCCAGTTGCAATGATGGAGTCTTGTAGTAATTGCTCCAACATGCCCGCTCGTGCCTCGCAGCGGCAGGTGGGTACTAAGCCCTTTTTTCGGGAAATTTATGATGCAAAACATCAAGGTTATATGCCAGAACCGTAAAGCACGGCACGACTATTTCATCATAGATGAGTATGAGGCGGGCATGGTTCTGTTGGGTACGGAGGTGAAGTCCCTGCGCCTTGGAAGGGCTAATCTGAAAGATAGCCATGCCAAGGCTCGAGGTGGCGAATTGTTCCTTTATAACATGCACATAGGTGCCTATCCTTTTGCAGCTTACGGCAATCATGACCCCCTACGTCCCAGGAAGCTTCTCCTGCACAAGCAGGAAATCAAACGTCTCGTGGGTAAGGTCAAAGAGAAGGGGCAGACACTGGTACCCCTCCAGGTTTTCTTCAAGGATGGCAAGGCAAAGGTGACCTTGGCCCTTGCCAAAGGAAAGCGAAGATACGACAAGCGGGATGCCATAAGGGAACGTGAGGAAAAGCGGGAATTGGACCGAGCAAAAAGGGAGCGAGGAAAGATTTGACAATTTCATAGAGACAGGTTATCTTTTATATATCTTCTGGGGGCGAAATGGTTTCGACGGAGGTAGAGAAACATAGGTTGCATGCCGAGCGCCTGTCAGCTCGTAAAAAAGGCGGGACCTTAAAATAATCGCAGATGATTATAACTACGCCT
>DAOUTV010000266.1 GCA_030668505.1 Desulfobacterales bacterium
AGTTGTTCCAATTGCGGATCTGCAACTTTAGGTACAATAGCTCACGTTCAATAAAAGTGACAAAAACAAAAGGATGGTCAAATGAAAACGAAAGCATTAGAGACTTTGCTGGCTGAACTTGAAGGTTCGGTAACTGTGGCAGATGATGGAAAGGTGTCTGTATCGGATGAAGAGAAACTGCGCGGAGCACCCGTAGACACCCTGGCCAAAAAGGCTGTGTTCGGCGACACCGGTCAGCAGGCTGCTGCGAGGTTTCTCCTGTGGGAGCTGGGTCAGGTGTTGGAGATTTATCCGGCTTCAATTCATGAACTATATGTCGCCCGCGGACGGGGGGAAGTACCCTTAAATTTTACGGTGCCTGCCATAAATCTTCGCGCAATGGCTTATGACAGTGCCCGGGCTGTATTCAGGGCTGCCCTTCCGCGAAACGTTGGGGCGTTGATCTTTGAGATTGCACGCTCTGAGATTGGCTACACTAACCAGCGACCGGCCGAATACCTCAGCGTGGTAATGGCAGCGGCTATCAAAGAAGGATACCGAGGACCACTCTTTGTCCAGGGAGACCACTTTCAGGTAAATGCAAAGAAGTTTAAGGCCGACTCCGAAACAGAGGTTCGGGCTGTTTGCGACCTAGCTGAAGAGTCAATCAGGGCGGGATTTTACAATATTGACATCGACACTTCCACTCTTGTGGACCTCAGTCAGTCCACAGTAGATGAACAGCAGCGAAATAACTACGAGATTTGCGCCAAGCTAACAGCGTTCATGCGGAAGCTGGAACCCGAGGGAATCACTATCTCTGTGGGCGGGGAGATCGGGGAAATCGGTGAGAAGAACAGTGACGAAACAGAATTGCGCGCCTACATGGACGGCTACAACAGAACGCTCCCTAAGGGGATGTCCGGGCTTTCTAAGATCAGCATTCAGACCGGCACCGCTCACGGTGGCGTTCCCCTGCCTGATGGTACCCTTGCACAAGTCAAGATCGATTTCAATGTGATCGAAGAATTGTCGAGGGTAGCCCGCGAAGCATATGGCATGGGCGGAGCGGTGCAGCACGGTGCCTCCACGCTCCCCGACGAGGCATTTAACCAATTTGTGCAAAAAGAGGCAACAGAGGTGCATCTAGCTACCGGATTTCAGAACATAGTATATGAAATGCTTCCCGACAAACTTCGTCAGAGCATCTACGATCATATCAAAACGGCTCATGCCAATGAGCAAAAAGAGGGCCAGACAGAAGAGCAATTTATATATAAAACGCGAAAGAAGGGGCTTGGCCCCTTTAAGGCGGACCTTTGGGGTTTACAAGAAGATGTGAGAGGCGCTATTCGCACGAGTCTGGAGGAAAAATTCGGCTTTCTGTTTGACCAGCTGAATGTAGGCAATACCATGGAGATAGCCACTCGCTATACACCACACATAGAAATCCACAAGGGCCTGGAAGATTATCAAGTCACAACGAGCCCGACTGAAGACACTTCGGAACTGGCGGATTAGCCTCCGGCTGTTTGAGGAGCGCTGCGCTTGGAGGTCGGAGGCAGAACATTTGCTTGCTTTTGCCTCAAGTGAAACGCTCCTCAAGCGAAGCGGTCCTCCGACCTCAAACTTTTGAGCTATGCGCCATGCTCTATGCGCTTTGCGCTTTGCGGAATGAAAACCGATAACGAGCATCAAGCATCCAGCACCCAATGAACAATCATCAATCGACAATCGACAATCGACAATGTTAGCTGCAAGTGCCTGTCTTCTTGGGTATTACTGCCGCTATGACGGCAGAACAAGCCCAAGTCAGGCGTTAATTAACAGGGCTGCCAAGGAGGCCATGCTCCCCATATGCCCGGAGGAACTCGGAGGCCTTCCGACACCGAGATCTCCTAGTGAGATCCTTGGTGGCAACGGCTTCGATGTGCTGGAGGGCCGCGCCAGGGTCGTGGACAGCGAGGGAAACGATGTAACTCAGGCCTTTCTGAGGGGCGCTTTTGCGGCTCTGGAACGGATCAAGGAAAACAAGATACAATTCTGTTTTCTAAAGGACAAAAGCCCCTCGTGAGGCATTGAGGGGCGATCAGGCGATCGGCGACCTATTGGCGTGACAGCAGCACTCCTTATGCGGGAAGGCATTGAAGTAAAAGAAGTGACTACCACAGCTATAGATATAACTTAGGCGCTTATTCGCACATCGACAAAAAATTGTCGATGTTTGCAACCTATCTTTATTTTGGAGAAATTGTAGAAGGTGGCAAGTATGTTGTACTTTCAGACTCTGGGAACCAAACACCATATCTTGTGTTCAGTGCCTATTTCCCTATAGCCCCCCCTCATCCGCAACCACTGATTCTCCATGCATGTTTTGTGTATAATAATATCACTTTGCCTTTCAAAGAATCTTTGGTAAACTGCAGCATAAATTTCAGATATTTATGGATCCGAATCATTTGTTAACAGAGCTAACAAACGGGAGTGCAAGATGAAAAGGGTTTCAGTGTTTATGGTACTTTTGTTTGGTTTAGTTTCATTGTGTTTGGCCCAAGAAGGGCATAAGCCTTACGAAGGCCAGTTGGAAACCACACCGGACCAACATCTGACTCGCCCGAAGCCCCACGCGGACGAATGGTCATACCAAGACCCTGAAGGGCGGGTCGAGCAGAAGCCGTACGAAGAAACTGGGGATTTGCAGCAACCGGATCAACCACAAGAGGAGTCAGCGTCTTATCCGAATGAGACCCCAGATTATGGTGGCTATCGCCCTTGGGGTAAAGTACCGCCTCCATACGTTCCATCTCCACCTCGCCGTCGATAAGGTGGCTCGATATTAACTTGATGGTTCTGTGTTGACGATACGTCCCAACTTAGAGATGGCCGTCATTAGGAGCTACCCTAAACCAAGTATCAAGACCCCATTTTTCGCAGAAAGGTGGAGTTTTGTGTTTTTCGGCTGATTGGTGTTTTGATATGGTTCTCATATCCTCACATTTCCAAAAGTGACGATACTGGCAAGCTATACGTAACAAAGGCTGGTTTTTCTGGTGAGTTCAGTTACTTAGGCACTGTTATATTTATCAAATAATAGTGGCCTTGTCAAGGCCTGTTTCGGGGAAGCCAACCTTACCACCTCCTTTCCGGGGCTGTGAGAGCCATGGGAGGGCCTCCGGCTACAACCCAGTCCCTCCCATGGCAGCATGTTAGTGTGCAGCCGTTCTTTTCATCACCTGTTCCATGGCCTTGAAGTAATCTCTCTCTACTTTCAGGTTTGACACCTTGCAGTAGCGTTGGGTGGTCTTGATCCGGGTATGTCCCAACAGATCCTGGATGGTGACAAGATCGGCTTCTGCATTGAGCAATTGAGTAGCCATCGTATGTCGGAGATGATGGCAGGAGACCTTCAGGCCTGTCTTCTTCGCGTAGTATTCTATGCGTTTCTGGATACCCC
>DAOUTV010000122.1 GCA_030668505.1 Desulfobacterales bacterium
AGGCGAGCACTTACTTTAACCGGATAGACAGGCGGGTTCTCAAGGTTTTTATGTTGTTCATCAAGGTCTGCAAAACCTTTTCTAAGCCGCTCCCGGATCTCCTCCAGTGAAGGATGTCTCCTCAGGAGCTTTCCATCCTGAATGACAGGCTCAAGCAGGGAGCGGGCGTCTTCAACAGTTTCATCCCTGATGCCGATGATATCCTCTAAGAATCGTCCCCGGGGATCAGTCTTTCTGAAAACCTGTTTGTCCCCTGCCAGATTTACCTTGCCCGGGCTAAACTTCATGATAGGGCGTTTACCGTACTGGACCAGTTTGTAAGCAATGTCAAAATAAGGGGCATCAGCAGAAACCCCCATCCTGGTTCCTACACCAAAGGCATCAATCCGAGCCCCCTCTTTTATTGTTCTGGCGATCTTGTACTCATCAAAACTGCTGCTCGCAAATATCTCGGTATCGTCAAGACCTGCTTCATCAAGAATCTTTCGAACCTCCTGGCTCAACCGGGTCATATCACCGCTATCGAGGCGAACTCCTAACAACTTGTGTCCCCGTTTGACCATCTCGTTACCAACCACAGCCGCCTTGCGAGCCCCAGCTAAAGTGTCATAGGTATCGATCAGGAGGATGGTCTTTTTGGGGAAAGATCGTGCAAAGGCCCTGAACGCTTCAATCTCATCCCCAAAGGAGCTGATATAGGAATGGGCCATAGTCCCTGCGATGGGTATTCCGTAAAGCTTTCCGGCCAGGACATTGCTGGTGGACACAAATCCGGCAATATGGCTGCTTCGGGCCACTTTCAGCCCTGCATCAGTACCCTGGGTCCGGCGAAGGGAGAAATCGACCAGCCCACGTCCTTTAGCTGCATGGACACATCGGGCCGCCTTGGTAGCAATCATGGACTGTAGATTAATGGTGTTGATAGCAAATGTTTCCAAGAGCTGGGCTTCTATTATAGGAGCGGTCACCTCAAGGATCGGCTCATCTTTAAAGAAAATTTCTCCCTCCGCAAGTGCCCGGACAGTACCTGTGAAACGGACATTCTTAAGATAATGGAGAAAGTCATGCGAAAACATGTCGGTATTGTCAAGGTAAGCAAGATCGTCTTCTGAAAAACGAAAGTCAGCTACATAATCGAGAAAGTCTTCAAGGCCTGCTGCCACAAAATAAGCCCGATTGGATGGATATTTCCTAATAAAGAGTGAAAATGTAGCAGGGTTGGCCATACCATTTTCAAAGTAGCTGGCCGCCATAGTGAGTTCATAGAGGTCGGTCAGGAGCTCAAATCTCTCAGAAGGGCTTATCATCGGACCTTGGCTCCGTATATCTTGTCCATGCGTTTAAGGGCATATTCATGGAACTCAGGGTCAAAATCGGCCACACCCGCCTTGGGCACAGTAATGTTGTAATCTCGATTTGCCAAGCCGCCAACCGTATCCATCACGCAGATATTCGTACAAACGCCCACCACTTCTACGGCCTGAATATCGTGCTTTTCTAACAAATTGTTCAAATCTGTTTCGAAAAAGCCGCTGTAACGTCGCTTCTGAATGACAATATCGGCTTGCTGTGGCGCAAGGTCTGGAATAATCTGATGGCCCCACGTCCCAACTACGGAATGTTTGGGAAATTTCTCAAACTCCTTGTCATCTTCTGCGTGGGAGTCCTGCAGGTAGATCACAAGGTCTCCACTTTTTCGGTAGGCCTCTATACGACCTTTGATGAACTGGATGATATCCCGGGCCGACTGACCACAGTACAAGGCACCTTTTTCGTCCACAAAATCATTGAGCATGTCCACGACGATCAAGGCATTTCCAGACATGATAACCTCCTGGTTATTCAGTGATATCCACGAGACGGCTAATTTGCCTGCATACTTTATTAATAACCCATGCTGTCTTCGGATGCAACCCTTCTCCTTCTAACTCCCCCGCCTGTACCTCCCTGCCTGCAATGCTTTGCAATGCAAGGCAGGCGGGCCTGGGGGATGAAGGCACAGCCCTTTACATCATAATGAAAGGGAGGGTAAAGATCGTGCTTCCCTAGGACATGGCCGACATTGTCGGCACAACTCGCGAGAGCATAAACCCTAATGTTGCATAAACAACACGGCAAGAATGTGATAAAGCCAAGGTGGTATAGGGTCTGATGGATTTATTGAACGCCTCGGACAAACGCACACGTGGTGAAGTCCAGCAACGATATGATATTTGCCGAGTTGTTCACCTTTCGGGAAAGCCGATGATACCCCATCTGCTGCGTTGTCAAGGGCTTGGCGTAAATGACTACAGCCTCACCCTTGACGCCTTGCATCTGCAGCATCCTCGACTTTTGCAACGTTAGGGTAAACAAGGAGCTAAGGATTTTGCGAGACAGATGCCTGGTCTCCACAGAGGGTGACTACATTCAACTCCTTGATCTTGAGCGGCTTAAGAGGCGGATCCACTGAAGGTGTGTGGGATTTCACACAAAAAGGCCTCAACTGAAGCTTCTGACCCACCATGATCATGGATCCTTTGATTCCGTTTATCCTTTTCAACGTGTCTACTGAGACTCCTTTTTTCCCTGCAATATGGCTTAAAGTATCTCCTGATTGAACCACGTAGTAACAATAGGAATTCTTTTTCATGCGGCGGGAGGTTATGCGGGTTAGTTGTTTCAGAACAGTAGTTGTTCTGGAAGCAAGCCCGGATGGAACCTTAATCGTGTAATGCCCTGTGGGCAGATAAGAGTTTAGGATCTGCGGGTTGAGTTCTTTAAGGACCTTGTAGTCCGTGCCAACGGCACGGGCAACATCCGTCATAAGGAGCGGGACCTCGATGTTGACCGGCACCGTATCGCACTTGACAGGAGTATATATCTGTTCCTGTGTCAGACTGTATCCGTAGCTCTTTGGATTTTCCATGACAATCTTGATAGCCGCGATGCGAAAGATATATCGCTCTGTCTCAAGTGGCAGGTTGAGCCTGTAGTAATCTGTGATTTTCTGTTTGTCTATTTCTTCTTTCAGGCGGGTTTTACCGCAATTATACCCGGCTAGTGCTAATGTCCAGGTGCCGAATACATCTTTAAGGTGCTTAAGGTGCTTAAGGGCCGCCCCGGTGGAATGCTCAAAGCTCAGCCGTTCGTCCATCATGTGGTCCTTGCGAAGGCCATTGCCTCGAGCGGTGGGCGCCATAAACTGCCATGGTCCGGTGGCTCCAGCGCTGGACCGTATATGGGTGAGAAGAGAACTCTCAGCCACGGCAAGGTACTTCAGGTCGTCAGGCATGCCCGCCTCGGCCAACTTCTTTTCAATGTGCGGGAAATAACGTCCCGCCCGCTTTTGCCACATGAAAACCTGTGCCCGGTCCCAGACAGATATGGTAAATTCACGATCCAGCATTTCCCAAACGCGGCGGTTTTCAATGGGCATCGGCTCACCGCAAAGGCTAACTGATTTTGGTAGGGGGAGGTTATCTAAGACCGGATAAGCGTTTTCCCGGGCAGGGGTAGCGCAGGATGAAACGAGTACCGTCAGTAAATTGAGAGCCAGGAGAAAAGCGCTCACTCGAGAAAATAAGGGCAGTCTAAGCATAACGTACTCAAAGTATAAATTAGTTTCCATTCATAAGTGGCCCTTTTCCGCAATCGCCGACTTCGCCATAGTAGCCTTATTGGCTACGAGCCGACTTCGCGCTCCGTCGCCATAGCGGCTTTGGCGCGTCGGAGACCAAAGAACTGGCTGCGAGCCGACTTCGCCATAGTAGCCTCGGCTACGACGGCTGAACGGCTGAACGGCTGAATCGGCGTCAATCAGCCGGAGGCTGACAAGACTGCGGGGTTGCTTGTGCGACGTACCTCGGTACGCCTCCGCGCAACCCCTTGTTTTCCTTGACCTTGCGAAAAACTGCTCATTTCTGAATTGGAAACTTAAGCTTGTGCCCATTGAGTTGTTACGATTCGTGTATGGGCACAAATTAAGGTTTCGGTAGTAGGGAAACTCAAGGTATCAATATAGCTTTTTCCTATTTTAATATAGCGAATTTCGTGCCAGGATTGTGTTTTTACAGGAACCTATAGTGATTCTCATAAGATAGGAAAAAATTCAGGAAGAGCGGAACGTCAAAATCGCAGATTGTTACAATTTTTGGACCTGTGCGGTTACTTGAAAAATCCCCCTAAATCCCCCTTTAATAAAGGGGGACTTTTTAGCCAAACGTGGTTTCCCCCCTTTGAAAAAGGGGGGTTAGGGGGGATTTAGATGGTATTGATAAGACGACGAATCCACTAACCGCACAGGTCCCAATTTTTTGATGCTTCGCTAGAAGCCATTTCAAAACCTCAGATCGTGTTCGAGGGCAAGGCGGGGGCCGATGATAAAGCGCAGCATACACGGGGAGTATGTGAGCATTTTGAAGAGGCCCTCAACACAGCCATCGGGCACTATATGGGGCTTTGAAATGGCTTCTAAGAACTTTTAGCAAAAATTGCCAAAATGGAGTCGTCAAAGGGTTTTGAAACAGCTTCAAAGCATTATTGTAAAAAATCTACAGGGTTCTGTCAAAATGCTGACAGTGTATGCTCAATATTTCCTGGCTGAGAAACTTATTGGTAGGGCAGGCACTCACCAAAGACACTTGCATGCTCTATTTTGGTAAGCCTGGCTTGAATAACTTGATGCATCAATTCATCGTTCCCTTCTAAAAGTACAGGGATATAGTTCTTCGTTAGGCCCTTAAGATATCCTGTGGCCCTGTCCCGCTTGCCTTCAATCAAGACCTCAAAAGTAGAACCAATGACCTTTTCGTAAAACTTCCTGCGCTTGGTTTCTCCGATGGTGCGCAAATGCCGGCATCTCTTCTTGATTGCTTCCGGCGGCACCGGATCTCGAAAGGCCGCGGCAGGGGTTTGCTTCTGCACGGAAAAGGGGAAAACATGAAGATAAGCAATCGGGAGTCGCTCAATCAAGCAGCATGTGTTTTCAAAGGCCATTTCGGTCTCTCCAGGGAATCCTACCAGAACATCTACGCCTATGGCAACTTCAGGCATCATACTGTTGATGTGGTGAACCATGTCACTGTAAAATATTGAGCTATAGGGCCGATTCATGGATTTGAGTATCTCGTCGTCCCCGCTTTGCAGCGGTATATGGAGATGTGGACAAATACGCTCAGAGCTTGCTATATGCCCAATGACTTCTTCCGACAATTCAGCAGGTTCGATGGAACTCAGGCGCAATCGTCTTACCCCTTGGGGGCCGTCGATCAACTTAATTAGGCTGCTAAGCGATGTTGTTGGGGTGAGATCTTGACCGTACCTGCCGAGATTGATTCCGCAAAGGACGACCTCAGCGTATCCTTGCTCCTTTAGGCTTCTTGTTCTATTGATGACGATTTCCGGCTTCAGGGACCGGCTCCGTCCGCGTGCATGGGGAATAACGCAGTAGGCGCAAAAGGCGTTGCAACCGTCCTGGATTTTAAGAAAGGGGCGCGTTCGATCCCCAAACCTGGTCACGGGAAGATCCTGAAACGGGCGGGGAGCTGAGAGATCTTCAACCAGGTGCATTGCCCCCCCATGATTTTTGTTTCGGCTGACCAGTCGTGCAATCCGGTCTTTAAAGGCGTTCCCAACGATACAATGCACGCCCGACATAGAACTGAAGACCTCGGGGGCTACTTGGGCATAGCAGCCCGTGACCACCACAAGCGCTCCTGGATGGTTGCGAATAATCTTTCTCGCGGCCTGCCTGGACTGCATGGCTGCTTTCCCAGTGACCGTGCAGGTGTTGACAATACAAAGGTTTGCCGTGGCCCCTTTGTCTGTCTGATGCCAGCCTTGGTCTACAAGCTGCTCGGAGATAGCTTCCGATTCATAGCGGTTCACCTTGCATCCCAAGGTCATGACGGTAAAAGACTTCATCTCATAAACACCGTGAATCGTGAATCGAATAACAGATCAATGTCATTAGCTTAAGGGCCGTTCCCTTAAAGTCCCCCTTTCTTAAAGGGGGATTTAGGAGGATTTTTCAACTCTC
>DAOUTV010000038.1 GCA_030668505.1 Desulfobacterales bacterium
AACCGGGAACCGTGAACGTTGAACCGCTCAACCCTGGTGGAACTAGGTCGCAATTGTCCCTTGAGGCCGTTATGGCACGATTCGTGCCTCGTCATCAGCATTGCGTTATGATATCTACTTCTGATACCAAGTTGCATTCAAACGGCTACTGTTTTTAGTTGTCATTGCGAACGAAGTGAGGCAATCTCAATGGTATAGATTGCCACGTCGCTCCGCTCCTCGCAATGACATGATTCCAATTTGGCATGAAAGAATCACTGGAGAGTGAGGGGGCACCGGAGCTGCAGTTGGAACATTTGAAATGAGTGAAATGAGGGGGTCTGTGCAAAAATCGCGTATCGACGACAAACAAAATGCCTGCCGGCAAGACGAATTGGCTGCGCTGAAAAGGTCAATAATTCAGCATATACTTTTTAACCTCGGCAGCGATTACAAGTCTACGGGAAAACTTAATTACTTTAGAGGATTGGCTTATTCTGTCCGCGAACGCCTGATCGAAAGATGGATCAAGGCCCAGCGATCGTATTATGAAAATTCCCAAACCAAAAGGTTGTATTACCTTTCAATGGAGTTTTTGCCCGGCCGCTTTTTAATGAACAACCTTATTAATTTAGGTATGGATCATCTTGCCCGCCGGACACTTGAAGAGTTCGGATATTCCCTGCAAGAAATCGAATCCGAGGAATGGGACCCCGGACTTGGAAATGGAGGCTTGGGTAGACTGGCCTCTTGCTTCCTCGATTCCCTGGCCACACTGAAAATTCCTGCCTACGGGTACGGCATCCGCTACCATTACGGCATATTTCAACAAGTCATAGAAAACGGATACCAGGTGGAAAAAGCTGACGACTGGCTCCGTATCGGCAATCCCTGGGAGTTCGAGCGGCCGCAGCACCTCTATCCGGTGTATTATTACGGCCGGGTCCACGAGTGGCGGGACGAAACCGGTCGGGTACGGAGCGACTGGGTGGACAAGCAAGTCGTCATGGCCATGGGCTGCGACACCCTTATCCCTGGATACGGAAACGAGCATGTCATCAATATGCGCCTGTGGTCGGCTAAATCCAGCCGGGAATTCAACCTGGATTTCTTCAATGTTGGGGATTACATCGGAGCGGTTGAGGAAAAGATAAAAAGCGAGAACATCTCAATGTTACTCTACCCCAGCGATGAGGCAGACCAAGGCAAAGAACTGCGGCTCAAGCAAGAGTTCTTC
Source organism: Desulfobacterales bacterium (assembly GCA_030668505.1). Taxonomy (GTDB): domain Bacteria; phylum Desulfobacterota; class Desulfobacteria; order Desulfobacterales. Next base: position 1,217 of record DAOUTV010000038.1, read on the forward strand.
TTCGTCTCGGCCTCGCTTCAGGACATCATGCGCCGCCATAAAAAGCAGCACGATTCCTTTGACAGCTTTCCCGAAAAGGTTGCCGTCCATTTGAACGAAACTCATTCAGCGATAGCTATTGTTGAATTGATGCGCCTTTTGATCGACCAGGAAGGCCTGGACTGGGATCACGCATGGAGTGTTTGCATTAAGAGCTTCGCCTTCACCAACCATACCATAATGTCCGAGGCTTTGGAGAAATGGTCTGTGGATTTGATCGGCAAACTCCTGCCGCGTCACTTGCAGATTATCTACAAAATAAACTTCCACTTTCTGCAAAACGTGGCTCGGCTCTATCCGGGTGATGTTGCCCGGCTCCAGCGCATGTCTATGATCGAGGAGGACCCGGTGCGCCAGGTGCGTATGGCCAGCTTGGCGATTGTTGGCAGCCACTCCGTGAACGGGGTGTCGGACCTGCATACAGACATTCTTAAGGAGCACGTGTTCCGAGACTTCTACGACATGTTCCCGGATAGGTTCAACAATATAACAAACGGCATCACGCCCAGGCGATGGCTACTTTCGGCCAACCCAGACCTGTCCCGGCTGATCACTGAAAGAATCGGTCCGGAATGGCCCACCGATCTTGGAAGGTTGAAAGCCCTCATTCCTCTATCAAATGATCCGGACTTCAGGTCGCAGTGGGCGAAGGTCAAACAGCAATACAAGCGTCGGCTCGCAGACTATATCAGACAGACGAACAATATTTCCGTCTCTGCGGACAGCTTATTCGACGTTCAGGTCAAGCGCATCCATGAATACAAGCGGCAGCTTCTAAACGTGCTGCACGTGGTCACCCTGTATAACCGAATCAAGGGAAATCCGGATGTGGCAGTCGTGCCCAGGACGGTTATATTTAGCGGCAAAGCCGCCCCTGGCTACCGGACGGCCAAACTCATGATTAAGCTGATCAACTCCGTAGCCGAGACCATAAACGATGATCCGGACGTTGCGGACAAATTGAAGGTGGTTTTTCTAAGCAATTACTGTGTCTCCTTAGCAGAAAAAATTATCCCCGCCACTGACCTCTCGGAACAGATTTCCACTGCCGGGACCGAGGCTTCGGGAACGGGAAACATGAAATGCGCCTTAAATGGGGGACTTCTTATCGGAACCTACGACGGTGCGAATATTGAAATCATGCAAGAAGTGGGGGAAGAGAACTGCTTTCTCTTTGGGCTGACAGCAGACCAGGTCAAGAACCTCAAAAACCAAGGCTACAACCCGAGAGCGTATTACATGAACAACCCGGAACTCAAAAAGGCTCTGGACATGATTGCTTCGGGGCATTTTTCTCTGGCAGAACCTCACCTTTTCAAGGGTATTGTCGAGTCCCTACTGGATGGCGGAGATTGGTATATGGTGTTGGCGGATTATCAGGCTTACGTCGAATGCCAGGAGGCGGCTTCCCGGATGTATCACGACCGGGACGAATGGACGCGGCGGTCAATTCTATATACTGCCAATATGGGCAAATTCTCCAGCGACCGGTCAATCCTCGAATACGCAAGGGATATCTGGAATGTGGAACCAACTCACTAATCATAGAGGGTGCCATGCACTGATGCCTAAGACCCCGTTTCTCAGAAAGAGAGCGGGGTTTTTTGCTTTTGGTATTGGTCTGAGAGATCGGCGTGACAGGACTAATCCCTGCAGGGAGAAGTATGTTGCAGATACATTTATGAGAAATCACGACCAGACGGGATTAACAGATCATGGCAAGCCATACGTAACAAGGGCTGGTTTTTCTAGTGGGTTCAGTTACTTAGGTGGTGTTATCCCTATCAAATAATAGTGGCCTTGTCAAGGCTGGGTTTCGGAGAAGCCAACCTTACCCCCGCCCCCCGGACTTTGCCTTAATCTAAATATTTCAACGTGTTAGCTTGGCACAACCCCATTTCACATTTCACAACGCGCAAGCCCCGTCCGGCAGGGCGGGCCAGCCTAAAAACTCATAAGACGTCATAAGCCTTGACAAAAGAGCCGGGTATTGGTAAGCCCTATCAGGTATTGGTATGCGCTAGTGAGTTGGGTGTAAAGCAATCCGGTTTCGACTCACGAGGGCTTACAGACCATTGATCGGTGTCCCAAGGGGGGCGGGGCATATTTTTTTCTCAACAGGCAACAGGTTGTCTCTTGGTCAATATTGATTTAGCCGCCAGTAATTCCGTCCGACGAGTTTGAAAATGTTTACTCCCGTATCCAAGCCTATCTTTCGTGCACTTCTAGTCGCCCTTCTACTGCTCTTTCCGCAAACTGCTGCAAAGGCGGGGGAAAGAGAGGGCGGCAGAGTGGGTCTTATCAATGATACCCCAAACTTGCAGTTAGATATTGCCATCGACGGGAATAGGATACAGACACTATATCCTGGCAGGATTGAACGTCTCACCTTAGAAGATGACAATCCAACAGGTGGGCATAAACTGGTCGTGAAGGCTTTCGTCCAGTCAAAAGCCCTGGGCCGCCTCCAGATCGGCAAAGCGTATACAAAAAAATTCAACCTGACCGGCAAGGAAAGGTTGTCTCCAGCAGGAAAAGTCGGCTGGTATCATGTTTTTATTTACCGTGATTTTCTACCGCACATGGCTTCGATGACCCCTGAGAGACGAAAAAGGGTGGGCGCTAACGGATTCGGGGTTTCCAACAAATGGTACCACCATGAAGGCGCAGATGAAGAATGGAAGAAGGAGGACATCAAGGAACTCGTGTGTAAAGTATCAGCGAGGTACAGTCTCCCTGCTGGTCTGTTGATAGCGGTCATTTCGGTAGAGTCCGCCTTCAACCCGCGAGCGGTTTCCTACAAAGGCGCCTTGGGGTTGATGCAACTGATGCCGGCAACATGCAAGAGGTTTCAGGTTCGAAGGCCCTTTCACCCCCGAGACAACATCGAAGGTGGGGCAAAGTATCTCAGCTACCTTCTTAACCAATGGTCCCTGAAGTTTCCCACGTCTCGAAGGCTGGAATTCTCATTGGCTGCGTACAATGCGGGAGAAGGAAGTGTGGAGCAATATAGGGGGGTGCCGCCTTACAAGGAGACCAAAAAGTACATCCGAGAAGTTCTGAAGCGGTCCAGGGCCTTGTAGGCGTTCCGAATGCCCAGGTATGACTACCCATCCCGCCGGCCTCAATGACTACCTCCCGCTGAGGGAAATGCCCGGGGTCACATCTTCATTTGTCATTTGGAGTTGACAGGAGAGTAGGGGAGAGGGAGGCGCCCCTTAGTTTTACAGTTTGTAGGTCCTTCGATTCATAAGTTCGATAAATTTATACTCAGGACTTAGTAATCCTTATAGAGCCGGTTCATGATGGCAAGTTGTGTTGTGAGTTTTATTTCATTCCCATAGGGAGGGATAAGATGCGACCCCAATATCCCCCAATATCCAATATAATCTTTCCCCCGTTCTTTCCCTCGAAGAAACCTCAATAGACAAGTCCTTTTTATTTGTGGCGGCGGCGAAAATTATTAAACTGGAGTTTTTGCCGGGCCATCAATGCTTCGTATTTCGCACCTCTCGCTTAAAGCCTGCTTGCCCCTTATGGCAAAAAGATGCAAAATGCCTATAGCTTACCTCTTGACAATCTTATCATTGTAAGGCATGTTTTATATGATAAATCAAAAAAGTCATATAAATCATGTTTGTGGAATATGTCATGGCGAGGAGGGAAAGATGAAGGAGTCCCCTGAAGTATATGGTACAGTCACAATGGGTGCAAGGGGCCAGGTTGTTATCCCTAAGAAGGCGAGAAAGGCCCTTAAGATCGAATCCGGGGATAAATTGATTGTGATGTCGGGCTTGCCAGGCCGTAAAGAAATCATTAGCTTTATTCCGGTTGAACTCATCTCTCAATTCTTACAGCATTTTGAGGAACGGGCATAAGCATAGAAAAAAGAACTGTCCACGAAAGTGAAATGATCGTGCAGGTAGACTTTTTGTCATGTTGCATCGTCTAAGGTAGCAGGTGAAATATACCTATATCATTCGTAAGGGTCCGAAATGAAACGTTTTAATATTTGTTTGTTCATATTGTTATTAAGTCTCTGTTTAACAACTCGGGTAATGGCGGAAGAAACGCTTACCTGGGAGGACTGTGTAAGGGAGGCACTGAAAAATAATCCTGATTTGATCTCAGGAAAAGAGCAGGTGAAACAGGCCGAAGCCGATAAGGATATTACTTCAAGCGCCATGCTGCCTCAGGTAACAAGTGAGGTAAGCGGAACAAGATCAAAGACGGAAAGTCAGCCGGAAACAGACACGTATTCATATCGTGTAACAGGAAACCAGCTTCTGTTTGATGGTTTTAAGACCTCATCTGATAAGGGAGCCGCATCAGAAACCGTAACTGCTCAACGATATAATTATGATGTTAGATCCTCAAACATAAGGCTAAATTTAAGGAAGGCCTTTACTTCTTTTCTAAGAGCGCAAGAACTTATATCTCTTACCGAGGAGATTGCCAAGCGAAGGAAGCAGAACGTAGAATTGGTTCAGCTCAGGTACGAGGCCGGCAGGGAGCATAGGGGGGCTTTGCTGACTGCCGAGGCAGATTTAGCCGAGGCTGCCTTTGAAGTTGCCCAGGCAAAACGAAATCTGTCTGTGGCACACCGAGAATTGTCAAAAGAGCTGGGTCGAAAAGAACTGCTTCCCGTGACGGTAGAAGGGACGTTTGATATCACGGAGGTAAACCGCGAAAGGCCTGATTTTGATTCTCTAGCTGATACTACGCCGTTTCTTAAAGAGTTGATTGCCCAAAAAGAGGCTACGCGATTGGGTCTAAAATCCGCAAAGGCGGAGTTTTTTCCTCAGGTTTATCTAAATGCTTCTTTTGGTGAAACCGCCTCAGACTGGCCGCCAAGGGATAATGAATGGTCTGCAGGTCTAAGGTTATCATTTCCCATATTTGAAGGGGGCAGCAGAATAGCCCGGGTTGCGAAAGCCAAGTCCCAACTAAAACAATTACAGGCAGATGAACGTAGCGGGCGGGATGGCGTTATTCTGACATTGGAAGAAACCTGGAAGACCTTGCAAGATGCTATAGATAGCGTTTCAGTTCGAAAGAAGTTTCTTGAAGCTGCCAGGGAGCGGGCCAAAATAGCAAGTGCTCAGTATGCGACGGGACTTATTACGTTTGATGACTGGATAATAATCGAAAATAATCTCGTAATCGCCAAGAAAGTTCATCTTAACACTCAAGCAAACTTGCTAGTAGCTGAGGCTAACTGGTTTCAAGCACAAGGAGGCACATTGGAATATGTTCAAAACTAGATCCATCGCCATTATTTCAATAGTAGCTCTATCGTTGGCAATGGTGTTCCTTTTTTTTAGAGTGAGGACGAACACAAATAGCCAATTCACTACAGAAGAGGTACGCCCTGTTGTGGGTGATATTAAACTTACTGTCATCACAACCGGTGTTGTTGAGCCGCAGAATCGTCTTGAAATTAAGCCATCTATAAACGGTCGTGCAGAAGAGATTCTCATTAAGGAAGGAGATAAGGTAAAAAAAGGACAGATTCTGGCCCGGATGAGTTCCACTGAAAGAGCTGCGCTTGTGGATGCTGCACGCTCTCAAGGAGATGAAGCACTTGACTACTGGGAGGAAGTCTATAAGCAAACTCCAATTATATCACCTATTGCTGGGGAAGTGATTGTCCGTTCTATTGAGCCGGGTCAAACAGTGACGACAAATGATACTCTATTGGTTTTGTCGGACCGTCTAATAGTAAATGCTCAGTTTGATGAGACGGATATCGGAAGAGTCAGGGTAGGACAGGAGGCGGTGATAGCGCTTGATGCTTACCCAAATGTAAAAATCAAAGGCATTGTAGATCATATCGCATACGAGTCCCAATTAATCAATAATGTTACCATTTATGATGTTGAGATTGTTCCACGGAGAGTACCACCCTTTTTCCGGTCGGGCATGAGCGCAAATGTTGAGGTCGTAGAAAAGAAGCGAGAGGGTGCCATGCTCATTCCTGTTGAGGCGATAAACAGAGATCAAGGCATAACGTATGTGAATGTGAGAAAAAAACCGGGAGATACCGTGGAGAAGCGCATAGTTAATATAGGCATAAGTGATGAAAAAAGTGTGGAGATTGCCTCTGGTTTAACTACCGAAGATATTCTGATTGTGCAGGATAAGATTTTTTCTCTTAAAAAGAAACCGACCGGAACCAATCCATTCTTCCCCTTTCGCGGAAAGAAAAAATGATCGAACTTAACAATGTGTCCAAAACGTATCGTACCGGCAAGATTCCGGTGTATGCGCTGCGAGATATAACCCTTGAAATTAGTGCCGGTGAATTTGTGGCTATTATGGGGCCGTCGGGGTCTGGAAAGTCGACACTATTGCATATACTGGGATTTTTGGATCGGCCGGATGGTGGCTCGTATAGTGTGCTCGGAACCGAGGTCTCGAGGTTAACGGATGCGGAATTGGCTCTGCTGAGAAATGGCATGGTCGGTTTCGTCTTTCAGCAATTTTATTTGCTTGGGCGGATAAGTGCCGTCGAAAACACGGAACTGCCCCTAATCTATGGGGGTAAAAAAGGTATTAGAAAAACAGCATACGGTAAACTGGAAGCGGTTGGGTTGGCTGAACGTGAAGATCACCGTCCTAACGAGCTATCGGGTGGTGAGCAGCAAAGAGTTGCTATAGCCCGGGCCCTGGTAAACGATCCTATGATAATTTTTGCAGATGAGCCTACAGGGAACCTGGATACAAAGAGCGAAGAGGAAATCATACATATTCTTAGGGTATTAAACGAGCAGGGCAAGACCATTATTATGGTTACACATGAAAAAGAGGTCGCTAAGCATGCCCACAGAATAATTACAATGCGGGATGGCAGGATCGTATCCGATGAGTTAAAGAGACAACAGATTACAGAACAGACCGCTAAAAGGACTGATCTGTCGGTATCAGATATCCTTTCACAAAAACGTTCTTCTTTCGCTCGTATAGAGTTTGTTCGGCATTTACGTCAGTCGGTCCGGGCCATTCTATCCAACAAAGTTCGCTCATTTCTCTCCATGTTGGGTATTCTCTTTGGTGTTGCAGCTGTCATTGCTATGCTTGCCTTAGGTGAGGGTGCCAAGGCTTCTATTGAGCAAAGCCTGAAAACACTCGGTTCCAACCTTCTTTCAATACGTGCCGGTTCTGCAAAGGTGCGCGGCATAGCGAGGGCGCAGGGCTCCATAACCAGGTTTACCCTTGATGACGTTGAAGCAATCAGGAAGCTTACCCATTTGGTGAGCAACGCAAGCGCCTACACGAGCGGTAGCGGGCAAACTGTATATAAGAATGAGAATTGGAGTACTAATATTCAGGGGGTTGGTTTTGATTACGGCAAAATGCGTGCAAGTATCCCGGAAATCGGCAGATGGTTTACTCCAGAAGAGATTACACGGCGTGAAAAAGTCGTCATCTTAGGGCCGACTGTTGTAGAGAAACTATTCGGTGACAAAAATCCTGTCGGCCAGACAGTAAAAATAAATCGCGTTTATTTTAAGGTAATCGGCATTGCACCCGAGAAAGGATTTCGCGGCCACCGTGATTTTGACGACGCCGTTTATGTCCCTGTAACAACCGCCATGTACAGAGTGCTAGGCAAAGATTATCTTGATGGAATATATGTAGAAGTAAAAGAGTCTGACATGATAGAAAAGGCTCAGGAGGAGATTAGTCAAATAATAAGCAAGCGCCATAGACTGTACAAAAATGACGAGGATTCATTTCATATCAGAAATATGAGCGAAATACAGGAAATGTTAACTAGTACCACCAAGACTATGAGCCTTCTTTTGGGTTGCATCGCAGCTATATCTCTTTTGGTGGGCGGTATCGGGATTATGAATATTATGCTCGTTTCCGTTACGGAGCGTACGCGCGAAATAGGCTTACGCAAAGCTGTCGGGGCCTCCAGCGGAGACATTATGTCGCAGTTTTTGATAGAATCCGTGGTAATGACCTTTAGTGGAGGTTTAATAGGCATACTTCTGGGAGCCGGAATTGCATTGGTAATGTCGACCGTTGTCGGGTGGTCTACCAAGGTTTCACTTTTGAGTATTATTTTGTCCACGACATTTGCTGTTGCAGTTGGGATTGGATTCGGTCTTTGGCCGGCCCGAAAAGCCTCGGAGTTAAATCCAATAGAAGCATTGCGGTATGAATAGAGGGATGTAAGTCTCCCGCAGATTGTATTAACTACAAGTAATCGGAGAAAGAACCTTTAGTAGAGAAAGGGGTGAATGGGCATGTCAGAAAGACAGTATTTGATTGATGCAATTTCCGTAAATGAATCCTGGAGACTTTTTAAGATTTTGGCCGAACTTGTTGATGGCTTCGAATCCTTATCCGACATCTATCCCTGTGTTTCCATATTTGGCTCTGCCCGTGTAAAGCCGAGTGAGGAAATATATGAAAAGACCGTAGCGATTGCCAAGAAATTGGCTGAAAACGGTTACCATATCATTACTGGCGGCGGCCCCGGGATCATGGAGGCGGGTAACAGGGGCGCGAGAGAGGGAGGTGGAAGGTCTATTGGTCTGAACATTAGTCTGCCCTTGGAGCAAAACTCCAACTCTTACGCGGACATTCAACTGGACTTCAAGTATTTTTTTGTCAGAAAGGTGATTTTCGTAAAATACGCTCAAGCATACGTGGGGATGCCGGGTGGCATTGGAACGCTGGATGAGATCTTTGAAGCGATTACACTCATTCAAACCAAGCGAATCAAACCGTTTCCCGTGATTCTTGTAGGCTCTGATTATTGGGGCACGCTGTGGGAATGGGTTAAAGGCACCCTCTTGAAGCGTAAATATATCTCTTCTGAAGATGTGGATCTGGTGACCATACTGGATGATCCGGATGAAGTTGTAAACACCATCAAGCGGACTGTGATTCTTTAGAAATCTGGTGGGGAATAGGTTCAAAATACGAAGATCCCGCTGAATACGGCGTCTGACAGGTTAGCTTGATAGTATAGGAATTTCCTTTTTTTACCTAAGGATTTTATGGGCACAGGACGGGCTATGTATAGCAAA
>DAOUTV010000149.1 GCA_030668505.1 Desulfobacterales bacterium
GATGCTCTCGGTTTTGTCTTTGCCCCCAGCCCCCGGCAAATTTCTCCGGAGATCGCACGCGAGATCATCACGGCGTTGCCGCCGTTCGTTCGGACAGTGGGTGTCTTTATGGATCAGGACCCTGATGAAGTGTCATACATTGCTGATTTGTGCCGTCTGGACTTGCTTCAATTTCACGGAAAGGAATCTCCCACTTACTGTGCCCGGTTCGAACAACGGGTAATCAAGGCGGTGCGGGTGCGGAACCAAGGTCATCTGGAAGGCTGCTCTGAATACAGCGGCATTATTGATGCCTTGCTGCTGGATACCTATGTATCCGGTCGATCTGGGGGAACCGGCCTTACGTTTGACTGGAACATAGCGCTGGAGGCTAAAAGATACGGGCGGATAATTTTGGCCGGAGGGCTCAACCCGGATAATGTGGCTGAGGCTATCAGTATGGTGAAGCCTTATGCAGTTGATGCCAGCAGCGGCCTGGAGCAAAAACCGGGGGTAAAGGATCATGAGAAGATGGCTATATTCATCCAAACAGTCCGGTATGCGGGGAGAGGATAGTGCGAAATGTTATTAATGCAGGTTGAATTAGGAATGAATTCATGCCCTATAAATCCCCCCAACCCCCCTTTATTTAAGGGGGGCGAGGAGGGATTTTTCCCTTTAAGAAAGGGGGCAGCTTTTGAAAGTCCCCCTTTTGTAAAGGGGGATTTAGTGGGATTTTGTTAACGATAAGGAGCTGCTATGGAAAGATCAGGATATTACGGGCAGTTCGGAGGGGCCTTCATTCCAGAGATTCTTGTTGCCACCCTTGAGCAATTGCAAGCCGTCTTTGGACAGATCAAGAAGGACCCTACTTTCTGGAAGGCGTATCAAAGCCTTATGTCCACCTATTCCTGTCGGCCCACCCCCTTGACATATTCGGAGAACCTGACTCGCCATTTCAAAGGGCCGCATTTTTATATCAAGCGTGAGGACCTGAATCACACAGGTGCCCATAAACTGAATAATGTTATGGGGCAGGGGCTTGTTGTTCAAAGAATGGGCAAAACCCGGGTCGTTGCTGAGACCGGAGCAGGTCAACACGGAGTGGCAACCGCAACCATGGCTGCAAAATTCGGCTTTGAGTGCACGATCTATATGGGAGAAGTTGATGTTGTGCGCCAGCGGCCGAATGTCTTTTGGATGGAACAATTAGGAGCCACCGTGGTTACGGTTAAAGACGGGAGCCGTATCTTGAAAGATGCCATTAATGAGGCCCTGCGAGACTGGGCTACCAACATGGACTCTACTCACTATGTGCTGGGAACTGCCTGCGGCCCACACCCTTATCCGGAGATGGTTTCCTATTTTCAATCGATCATCGGATCGGAGGCACGAGATCAGATACTCGGCAAAGTAGGTCGGCTGCCTAACCGGGTATACGCCTGCGTAGGCGGGGGGTCGAATGCCTTGGGCATATTCCAGGGCTTTCTTGGCGACTCTGAGGTGGAACTGGTGGGTGTGGAAGCTGGGGGCGAGGGCTTGAAATCCGGGAAACATGCATCGCGTCTGGTTTCGCAAGACGGCAGCATCGGAGTGGCCCAGGGATACAAGACTTATTTTTTGCAAAATGACGACGGGCAAATGCTGGAAACACACAGTGTAGCGGCCGGCCTTGACTACATAGGTGTCTCACCTATACTATCCGCCTATCATGAACAGGGTCGCATCCGCTTTGAAGCAGCTACCAATGACGAGGTCTTGGAAGCCACCCGGCTTACCATGAAAAAGGAAGGAATCATTCCGGCCCTTGAATCAGCCCATGCGCTGGCAGGTGTGTTCAGGGAGTCCTCGCAGATGTCAACCGATGACGTTGTCCTGATAAACCTCTCTGGTCGCGGTGACAAGGATATATTCACCATTGCGGATGCACTCGGGGATGAAAGCTGGAAGAGGTTCATTGTCAACAGGGCGGAGGCATACAGTGCTTGAAGACCACATTAGGCAAAAGGCTAAAGAGAGAGGCATCTTGCTGATGGCTCACGTGGTGGTGGGCTATCCTGACCTGGAGGAGAGTTTCGAGCTGGTAAAGGCGATCGTTTCCGCTGGTGTGGATGTTATGGAACTACAGATTCCTTTTTCAGAACCGATTGCAGACGGCCCTGTAATTTTGAAAGCTAACCAGTCTGCCCTGGCCGCGGGCGTCAAGGTAGAAGATTGCTTCAAGTTTGCGAACCGGGTCACAGAGGCTTTCGATATTCCGTTCCTTTTCATGACTTACTACAACATCGTGTTTAAGCGGGGAGAGGAGCGATTTTTTGCTGAAGCTAAAGCAGCAGGAATCCGGGGCACGATCGTGCCCGATGTGCCCCCAGAGGAGGGGGAGTCATATTATGCTGCCGCCCTTGCTCACGGCATTGATCCGATTTTCATACTCTCGCCTACTTCCACCCAGGATCGCTTGGCGTATCTCGCGGGCTTTGGCCACGGCTTTTTCTACTGCGTTGCCCGTAAGGGAATAACAGGTGCTAAAACAACATTTTCTGCAGAACTGGACGAATTTCTCAGTCGATGCAGGAACGTGACGCAGCTACCACTGGCATTGGGGTTTGGTGTCGGCAGGAAAGAAGATGTAGACTTCTTGAATGGAAAGGTTGAAATCGCGGTGGTTGGAAGCCAGGCCCTGCGCATATTGAACACAGATGGAGTCGAGGCAGTGGGGAATTTTTTCCGCGGTCTGCGATAGATTTCGTGAATTAAAAGCTCCCGCGTTCTAAGGGCTTGCGCAAGAATAACTTGACAGAATTGGCGCTCAGATTTGGGTTATTCACTCTTTGCAGCTAGTGCCCATCCACGAATCGTAATAAATCAATGGGCACAAGCGTAAGTTTCCAATTCAGAAATGAGCAATTTTCAGCAAGGTCAAGGAAAACAAGGGGTTACGCGGAGGCGTACCGAGGTACGTCGCACAAGCAATCCCGCAGTTTGACGCCGAGATTGCGGAAAAGGGCCATTTATGGATGGAAACTAGCTATACATTCGATCTCTATCATTGCATCCAATGGTAAACGAGCAACTTGTACGGTTGAACGGGCCGGCTTATGTTCGCCAAACTCTTTTCCGTATATAGCATTCATGGTTGGGAAGTCATCCATATTGCACAAAAAGACTGTAGTCTTAACTATATTGGTTAAATCAAGACCGGAGGCTTTTAAGACTTCCTTTATATTTTTAAATACTTGTAATGTTTGCGTTTCAATATCCTCACCGGCAAGTCCTTTTGTGGCGGGATCAATACCCACCTGTCCTGAACAAAACAAAAAATTGTCGGTCTTCACAGCCTGAGAATATGGCCCAATAGCCGCGGGAGCTTTATCGGATGTTATTATTTTCATTACGAGAGTTTTGCCAACCGGTTATTTCCCGCAACAACTACCGGGCCCGGCGCAACCGGATAGGTCGGGGGTCGATCCACAGCAAGAAGTGTCTCCAGGACCAGGCAGCTTGTGCTTGTTAGGGCCGGACAGCGAGGAGTGGGCCGAAAGGAGTTTCCTGACGTTGTGGGTACCGCAGGCACGGCATTTTGGCTGTTCATCCGCACTGGTTATAAGGATTTCGCTGCGCTCTCCGCAGTCCAGACAAAGGTAATCAAACAGTGGCATGGTTATCCTCCTTGGGAATTATTGCCATTGTTGCTGCCATATTCATCGAGGGCTTTTTGCAACGTTTTAACGGCCAATCGGATGCAGTGCTGTTTCTGGTCCGGGAGTTCCTCCAGAATACGAAAGATATCCCGGTCTCTTATGTTCTGGGCCTCTTCTATGGTCTTGCCGGTGGCTAGCTCCATGGCAACCATTGCCGAGGCAACCGCGCCGGGGCAACCGAGAACCTGGATCTTGGCGTCTTCTATTCGTCCATTATCCAGCTTAAGATAGATTTTCATCGTGTCGCCACACGGACCGGTTAGTTCGCTCACCTGATTGGCGTCAGGCAGGCTTCCCATCTTGGGCCGATTCAGGTAATACTCGATAGCCTTGTCCGAGTATCCGGAACCGGAAAGCATTTCCTGGACGCTATCCGTGTCTGTCAAGTCAATAGCATGATCATCATTCATCTTTCATCTCCTAGTTAGTGCCCATCCACGAATCGTAAAAACTCAATTGGCACATTCTCCGTTTAAACTATGTCCAGCACAGGTCTGGTCGAGCGTGAATTCCGGGAGGCGTTCGGAATTGATCAGTTCCAGATTTTCCTGTACCGTGCCCTCCACGGCTCGGTAGACCTTAATCCCGGAGGACTGAAGCTTTTGAAGGGCTCCGCCGCCGATGCCGCCAACAACCACGGCGTCCACGTGCTTACCACCTAAGGCGGCCAATGGCTGGCACTGACCGTGCTGGTGATGCATGTCCTTATTGATTATAGTCTCCACCACAGTGTTACCGGTTTCGATCATAATGAAGAACCGGGCCGAACCGAAATGGCTGTATACCAAGCTCTCAGCACCCTGGTCATCCTGGGCGGGAAAGGCGATTATCATGAATATATTTCCTTAGTTCACTTAGTTCAAATGGTATAGAAAGGATTATTTAACAAACGTTATCTTATAGAAAAAAGACGGTTAAATGTCAAGTATATTTAACTTTTCTTGAAATATTCATTTAATCTCACAAATTGGCGTCCTTAGCCTAAAATCAATACTGATTTGGTATAGTCAGGCTTAAAATATCGCTCTATTGGACTACTTGAAAAGTTCCATAAACTCACCATAGCCTTCTTTTTCCAAATTTTGCTTTGGAATAAACCTTAGAGAAGCAGAGTTTATGCAATATCTGAGGCCGGTAGGTTTTGGGCCATCATTGAACACATGCCCAAGATGTGAATCAGCAAGCCTGCTTCTCACCTCTGTTCTAACTGAAAACAAACTTTTGTCTTCCTTCTCAATTACTGCATCAGGCTTAATTGGTCTTGTAAAGCTCGGCCATCCAGTCTTGGAATCGTATTTATCAAGTGAGACAAAAAGAGGCTCTCCAGAAACAATATCAACATAGATTCCCTCTTTTTTGTTGTCCAAGTATTCATTATGAAATGCTCTTTCAGTTCCATCTTTTTGAGTTACTTTATATTGAATAGGCGTTAGCTTTTCTCTGAGTTCTTTGTCGGATGGCTTCTGGAAACCAGATTTTGTATCCACTTTATTGCCCCAAATTTTTTCGAGATATTGATCACGCCCCGAGCGATATCTGTAATATTTATATTTCAAACTATGGTTTCTGTAATAGTCCTGATGGTATTCTTCTGCCTTAAAAAAGTTGGAGAATTTAACGATTTCTGTAGCTATGGGCTTTTCATGTCTTCCCGACTTATCAAGATTCTCTTTTGAAATTTCTGCCATACGTTTCTGTTCATCGTTATGGTAGAAAATAACGGATCTGTACTGGGAACCTCTATCCGCAAATGAGCCTCCTGCGTCTGTTGGATCAATTTGTCTCCAATAAACGTCAAGCAGATCCTCATATGATAGTTTGTTCGAATCATATGTAATTTGGACTGCTTCAACATGACCGCTCCCCCCGGCAGATACTTCTTGATAGGTTGGGTTTACTTTATGACCACCAGCATATCCTGAGATTACTTGA
>DAOUTV010000288.1 GCA_030668505.1 Desulfobacterales bacterium
CCACTATTGATGATCTCGTAAAAAGTCTCAATAACCTGTCATTTCGAGCGAGCCGACTTCGCCATAGTAGCCTCGGCTACGACGGCTGAAAGCGAGAAATCCCTGCAATATAACTTGCTGAAAACATAAGATTTCTCCCTGGCCCAGACCGGGATGACGGGGACTGACATCAATGCTAAAGCTGTCGCGCCAGGGCGGGCCCTGCGGTCGACCTGCCCGCCATTGCCAGAAATACAGGCACATAAGCTGAATGTTGTCTCAGGCGTTGGCAGGCGGGAATGACACAATGACTGAATCCGACTTTTTACGAGACCGTCACTATTTCGCCGCCATGTTTTTGTCATGCGTTTTCGGTCAAGCGCTAGGCAGGAATTCCCTTCTCGCTAAAGCCTCCCCTTTCTCAGGATAGCTATGAGAAGCCACATCCCCATCACGGCAGCCGCCACAAAACCGATGATGCCAATAACCGGGATGCCGAAAAGGAAAGGAGGCGTTTTTGAGAGAACGATCAAGGCTGAACCTACGATCAGGGCTGCGATGACTATAGAAAAAGCAATCCGGTTGCTGATCTGATCGTAAGTCTTCTGCATCGGCTCAAGCCCCCGGTGCTCAAATTCCATCTTGACCTTGCCCCGTTTCATCTGCCTCAATAGCTCACGCAGTTCCCCCGGGATTTCCTGCATAAGTCGAACAAGGTCAACACCGGATTTCAAGATATCGCTTGCAACGCGTTTGGGATGAGACTGCTCCATTTTGACACGCTTAACAAAAGGTGCGGCTTGATTGATCATATGGAACTCCGGATCAAGGGAAAGGCCAACACCCTCTACGGTGGCCAATGCTTTCAACATGAGAAAAAGATCCGGCGGCGCCTGGAGACGATGGCGGGAAATGAGTTCCATAAGCTGCTGGAGTAGCTTTTCCATGTGTAGATCTTTAAGTGGCCTGTAAAGATGCTGCCCCATGAAATCCGCCAAATCTCTTGACAAGAGGCGTGTGTCGGGTTCCTCGTCATACTGGGTAAGCATCAGGAGTGCCTGCATGGCCCCCGACTCATCTCTCCTTACGACGCTGTGGACCAGATCAGCAAAATCTTCCCGGCTCTGCCGGTCAATCGATCCCATCATACCAAAATCTAGATAACAGATCACATTGCCGGGAAGAACAAAGATATTTCCTGGATGGGGATCTGCATGAAAGAAACCGTAATCAAATACCTGCTTAAGGATCAAGTCGGCTCCTCTGGCGGTAATAATCTTCCTGTCCAGTCCCTCCTTCTCAATCCGCTCAATCTCAGAGGCCTTGACCCCCTCGACATACTCCATGGTGAGAACGCGTTCTGTTGTTGTTTCTCGAAAGACCTTGGGAACATAGACGGTTGCATCGTCTATGAACTGCCGGCTGAATCGCTCTATGTGCGAGGCCTCGATTGTATAATCTATCTCCTTTTCAAGGGTGCGGGCAAATTCCTCCACGATTCTGGCAGGGCGATTCAACTGGAATTCTTCTAGATGGCGCTCCATGAGTGAGGCCAAATGGAGCATAATTTCAAGGTCAACTTCGATAATTTTGCGGATACCAGGACGCTGCACCTTGACCACGACTTCCTCGCCATCCTTCAACCGTGCTCTGTGAACCTGGCCTATAGACGCTGCGGCAAGGGGGCTCTCATCGAAGTGTGCGAACATACTTTCGGGCGGGCCGCCAAGCTCTGACTCGATGATTTGAGAAACTGCAGTATAAGAGAATGGGGGAACACGATCCTGGAGTTTTGAAAGCTCTTCTATAAACTCAACGGCAATGAGGTCCGGACGTGTGGAGAGCATTTGCCCAAGCTTGACAAAGGTGGGTCCCAGTTCTTCTAATGCCATGCGAACTCTTTCAGGCCTAGTGAGCCTATCTACCTGCTCCCGTCTTTTCCTGGAAATCATTTGAAGACCGATTTCAAGATACTGTTCGATCTTCAGCACATCCACAAGATCCCCAAAACCGTATTTGAAGAGGACGGCAAGTATCTGGCGGTAGCGGTTCAGATGACGATAGGTACGGGCAATTACTCCAATTTTCCGGATACTCAGCATTTAGTCTTCCTTGCCCGTGTAGTGTAACTTGATGAAATCGAAAAAAGTCGAATCCATTAAATGTGTCATTCCCTTTTCTGTGGCATTGTTTGAGCCTTTCTGGTTCCCAAGCTGCTGCTAACAAAAAAAGGGCGTCTCGGCTTATGTTTACGAGACGCCCATGATGATCGAACAGTTAAAGGCTAAAGCCTGGTAACGTTTATTGCCGAAGGCCCTTTGGTCCCTTCCTCTACGTCAAAGGCCACCCGGTCACCTTCAGCAAGGGTCTTGAATCCCGAACCAGTGATGGCGGAGAAATGAACAAATACGTCATCATCATCTTGGCGCTCAATGAAGCCAAATCCCTTTTGGTCATTAAACCACTTTACGACTCCTTCTGCCATAGCGATTGTCCCCTTTCTTTTTTCTTTCGTACAACTCCTCAGGTGCTACCTTGGAACAGACCACAAAACCGTATCGCTAGAGCAAAAGTCGATTTCAAGCGAGTCCCAAAATAAGGGTCCTAATTTGCGTACTCGATCCGATGCCTTTACATGATCAATGCATGATAAAAAAGGCTTTATAGGACCGACATAATAAGCATAGGGCAAATAAGTTTATGTGTCAAGAAAACAATTAACGATGGGCTTACGTGGTCGACGGAAGGTTTTACGATAGTAGCTCCCATACCCGTAACTTATACTTCAATATTGTAATTAGAACAAACAAAAATATCTTTTATTGGTATAACGGAAACCTATCTCGACAGCTTTTTTCCAGAAATATGCTCAACAAAGTAGCACCCTATATTCATAAGTCCTTAAACCATAGTGCTGAAATTTTTCCGTGTGC
>DAOUTV010000227.1 GCA_030668505.1 Desulfobacterales bacterium
AACTGAGTCGTCGCCGACTGTGGTATTGAAAGCCGCCTCAAGCTTGGCCTTGTCCCCTGCATAATAAAGCTCAGAGCCTTCCTTGATAATGTCGGTGGCGACGAAGATGAGCATTTCGTAACCTTCCTTGGCCTTTGTATCCTTGAGGAAATCCATGACCTCAGAGGCGCGGTTGTAAACATCATTGATGTCTACGACCTCGGTTTGGCCGATGCCGACCTTCTTGCCGCCAAAGTCAAAATCTTTGAAGTCCGCCAGGACAACGTCCTTGATCGGCTTATCGGAAATGTTGGCCTTTGACTTCTTTACATCGATGCCAAATGCCTCGATGTCGGCAATGCCTGCCACTTCGGCCAGTTGTGACGCCACCCTCCTGTCTTCTTCGGTCGTGGTGGGGGACTTGAAAATGACCGTGTCGGAAAGGAGTGCACCGAGAAGAAGACCGGCCATGGCCTTGTCCTTGGACACTTCGTCTTGATACAGCTTGGCCAGGATGGTAGCCGTGCTCCCTACCGGCTCAATATGGATGGCAATCGGATCAGGATAGTTAAAGTTCATCTTATGATGGTCAATGATCTCAACAATCTCTGCCTTGTCGAGGTTATCAGGGGCCTGGGTGGCCTCATTATGATCCACCAGCACCAGCTTCTTGCCCTCTGCGCTACCCAGCTCTCCAGGTGCAGGCACTCCAAATTTATCGAGCACAAAGGCTGTTTCTTCATTGATTGCTCCCTGGGTGACAGGGATATAGCCCTTTATCTTGGCATATACAATCGCTGAAACCACGGTATCCGTATCCGGACTCTTGTGACCTACTACGTATACATCGTCTCCCATTTTACTGCCCTCCTTGCATTAAGTTGTTATTATTGAATATTTAATGAGTACTCGCTTTTTGGAGCGGCCACCATATGTGAAATGGGGTTGTATGTCAAGAGAAAATTTGCTAATTAAGCCCGTTTAATGCTAATATTACACAATAAATACGATAAGTTATAGACATCAAGAGCCGAGCTTGAATAAAGCCTGTTGCCTATCCGGGGGATCGGCTTTAGAACTTCTCAAATGAGACTGAAAGAAAAAAAGGAAAGATTGAAGGGTATATATGAACGCTTTGAGGCAGATGCGCTTGAGTTCAAGAAAGACGCCATCTGCAAGATAGGATGCACCTATTGCTGCACAGACGTGGGAAATGTAGATATCATCACCCTTGAGGGCATTATTATCCGGGACAGGGTCAACGGCTTGCCCCAACCCCTCAAGCGTCAGGTCAAGAAAAAGATTGCCCAAAATAGACTTGATAAGGAAAAGGATAAAATTGCACGTTGTCCCTTCTTAAAGGAAGATGACACCTGTCTGATCTACGACATTCGCCCATTCAGTTGCCGCCAGCTTTATTCCATAAGGGAATGCCGCGGTCGGGGCCCTACAGTTCACCGTCAGTCCACTGAACTGGCAAGAGAGGTGGTAAAAGAAATCCAGCGGCTTGATGACACAGGGTATTCCGGTCATATCAGCTTTGTCCTACACCTCCTTGACATGCCTGGTTTCAGGAAGCTTTATCTGTCCGGGGGCTTTGACCCCGGCAAGATCGCCAAGTTTGGCAAGCCCCACCGCTTAACCATCAACCGTTTTGCGAGATAGAGATTCCGGAGGGTAGTGGGCATAAGCGCTGAGTTATTTTTGCACCGGATGGACTGTGGAAGGTTTACTGAAAAAGATGAACATCGAACATCGAACGTCCAACATCGAATGTTGAATGGGAAAAGGGAAAAGCTGAAGAAACAGAAATAGCCGTTGAATGTTTGGTATTGGATATTCGTTTTTAATTCGACGTTGGACGTTCGATGTTCGATGTTCGACGTTCATCTTTCAAAACAATTCCGTGCCTACCCGGTAACGGGAAGTTCTACCCTGAACATAGCGCCACCTTGCGAATTGTTTTGCGCAAAGATATTCCCGTTGTGTCGGCGCACAATCTCATGGGAGATATACAGGCCCAGGCCGGTCCCTTTACCCGCCTCTTTAGTCGTAAAGAAAGGCTTGAAGATATCGTTTATAACCTCCTTGGGTATTCCAGGGCCATTGTCCTCACATTCTAGAATGACCATACCTCTCGCCTTGTCGTAGTGTGTCTTTATGATGATTTTTCCTTGACGACTGTCCACGGCCAGGATGGCATTGCTTATGATATTCAGACAGACCTGCCCTAAATTGGCAAAATTTCCTCTGATCTCCGGGAGGTTTTCCTCGTAAGCCTCGACAACCTCAATCCCTGTCTGCTTGTATTGGTTGTAGAGTACTTTCAGCGCATCTTTGCACACGTCATTTAATGCTACCGGCTCAGAGTATTCCTCGGTCTGACGGGATATCCCAAGCAGGCTTGCCACAATATCTCCGGCGCGCTTCAATTCCTTTAAGCTGAATTTAAGATCGTCAAGCAACTCCTCCATTTCTGCAAGGTCGCCTTCTGACCCGACTACCTGCACAGGGGGCATAGCCTCCATGGTTTCAACAGAAGACTGGACCAGGCTGGAGACACTGGCAATGGGATTGTTCAGTTCGTGGGCAACCCCTGCCACCAGCGCACCCACAGAAGCCAGGCTTTCGGATCTGACGAGTAAATCTTGCGTCTTTTCTTTTTCTTCCAGTGCCCTTTTGAGTTCTTGAGTCCGCTCTTCCACCATCTTCTCGAGGTTTCTGTTCAAGTTTTCAATCAACTGGTACGCCTTAGCATTCTCGATGGCGACAGCGCACTGGTTTGCCAGGGTACGAAGGAGTTCAAGATCCTGTGCTGTGAAAAGGTCCCCTGATTTCTTGTTTCCCAAGACAAGAAGTCCGTTGATGTCCCCTTTGAAGACCATGGGTAGGATCACGGCACCCCCCAGGTTGTAAAAATCTTCCACCAAACGAGACAGCTCATCAAAAGCTTGAGGCCATTCTCTGACATTGTGTTGGGTCAACTCTCTCTTCCTACGACCCAACTCAGAGATAAGGGGGCTTGAGTCTACGATCGATAGACCCTTTACATTTGATAGCATGCCCATTTGACTGCGGACCCGAAACCGGTTCTGGGTATCATCCATGAGCATCACATAGCCCCAATCAAGATACATCACCTCAGTGAGGGTTCTGAGGGTTCTGTCCATGATCTCATCTATGTTCAGCATAGAGGCCATGGCATCACTCAACGACATCAGGGTTTTTTGATAATCGTATTTGCCTTTGAAGAGCAGGCGATCAATGAAGAGTTGCACCCGTTTTTTGAGGGGGTCAAAGACAAAGACGATCGCTATAAAAAAGAAGATCGAAAAAAGGATAGACCATCTTTGACCGATCCCACTAAATACTTGATTCAACAAAATGATCATCAGGGCATAAGACCCCGTGAGCAGACCGGTCAGGAGTGAGTAAATAAGGCCTTTTTGAACCATGAAGCCAATGTCCAACAGATCGTGCTTCAATACGGCAAAACCCAAAAGAAGGATGGGAATGAAAGAGAAGTTTCCTAATGGATAAAAGCCGATACCGGTCAGGGGCAAGAAGTTGAAATGGGCCATGAGGGCGGCGCCTCCCAGACCCAGGATGATGTATTTGGTCTTGTTTTTTTGATTCGGATCTTTTTCTTGTCTCAGGCTACGAAAAAGAAGATAAAGACAATAGAGGGTGTTTGTGGTGCTGGCGGCCCCAAACACGTACATTAAGGGCCCTCCCTTGGCATAATACCCGAAATAATATTGTCTCACCCCTTCCAGGTAATAATCTCCTTGGGAAAGGAGGCTCAGGCACCCGCTGAATGCGTAGGCAATGCCAACCAACCATTTTCGCCTGGAAATTCCCAGAAAAGTGTAAGTGAAGTGCAGGTAGACAGGAATAAAAAAGACGATGAACATGTGGTCTATGCGGCTGGTCCGCAATGCCAGGCCGGGATCGGTGACTACTGAGGCCAAAGCCTTTTCTAAGCTTAAAAGTCCCCCCAAAAGGCAGATGCCCGCAAAAAGCAGATTGACCTTCCGGCCCTTTCCCTTGACTAGGGCCAGGCCCGCCAGGCCAACCAGTGTCAAGAAACTGACAAGGGGCGGTATAACCCAGTAGTTGAGTTCAATGGGCAGATGATTCACAGCCTCCCCCAATGCTGTTGTCCAATGACAACGTCTTCGATTTTTTCATTTCATCCTGGGAAACCCCGTCCCCCCTAAAATCTCCCTTTAAAAAAGGGGGACTTTAAGCCCCCTTCTATCGGGCAAATCAAAGCCACGTCCTCTGAGGCCGTGTCACAATG